>JAGODO010000403.1 GCA_017998165.1 Flavobacteriales bacterium
AACTACGCCAACAGCACCACCTTCCTGGAGAACGCCTGCGTGATGAGCACCGGTGTTACCGCGCCCATCGCCGCTTCAGGCGTGCGCGTTTTCCCGAACCCCTTTACCGACGAGACGGTGATGACGTTCCATTTGCCCAAGGGTGACCGCACGACCATCGACCTGCTCGATCTGCAGGGCCGTGTGGTGCGCACCTATGGCAACGTGAAAGAGAACCGTCTCGTGATCCGCAAGGGTGATCTGTCCTCAGGTACCTACGTGTACCGGATCGCTGGAGCGGCCCGGGCAACAGGAAGGTTGGTGCTCGAGTGAGGCGACCGGCCGGGGCCAGGATGTTCCGTTGAGGTCCACGCCGGACCTTTCATCCCAACTCCCTTCCCCACAGGGTGTTGAAAAGTCGGCCGCATCCACCGGACCTCCCTTGGAGGCGCATCTACCTTCGTTGCCGAACCCAAACGCCTCGCGCGGAGAATGCTATCGTACACCCCCCTGAAATGGACCGCGTCCGCGGTCTTCGCGTTCGCACTGCTCGGTTGCGGTGGCGGTGCCGACGGTACGAAAGACGCGGCCACGAAAGCCGACTCGCTCGACACCGCGGCACAGCAGTCCGGTGCCAGCCTCATGAAGGTCGGTGGCAAGCTGTTCAGCATCCCTTCCCCCGTGCAGACCGCCCTGCTCATCCGCAAGTTGGGGCTGCCTTATGAAAAGGCACTGCCGATGCCTGCCGATGCGGCCGAGAAAATGGCGAGCAAGGCCCAGCGCGCCCTGGCTTTGGGCATGTACGGGGCGGACCTCGCCTACGTCACCGTCCACAAGGACGGTCAACGGGCGCTGACGATCCTCCAGACGGTACATCAGATCAGTGACAAGATCGGCATCGCCAATGCCTTCGACCAGGAGTTGATGGAGGGGTTCAAGAAGAGCCTCAACAACGAGGACAGTCTGTTGCGGTTCTCCGGCACGGCCTTCCGCGCGGCGGACCAGTACCTGAAGAACAACAACAGCGATGACGTGAGCGCTCTGGTGCTTACGGGCGGATGGATAGAGGGCATGTACCTCACGCTGAGCGGTGCGAACGAGAAAAGCGACGTGGCGCTCACCAACCGGCTCGGCGAGCAGCGCAGGACCTTGGAGAACCTGATCTCCCTTATCGAGAGCAGCGACACGGAAAAGACTCAGTCCGGCCTGGTCGCGGGATTGAAGGACGTGCTGTCCGCCTATGGAGGGGTGTCCATTTCGTACGAATTCCAGCCCCCCAGCACGGACATCTCGAAAAAGACCACCTACGTGAACAGCGTTTCCTCCGTGACGATGACCGCTGAACAGTTCAAGGCCATCGCCGACAAGGTGAAGGCCCTGCGTGCCACCATCACCGCCACCGCCTGAACCATGCGCATGACGACGAAAAATCTCCTCTTCGCCGCCGCCCTCTTGTTCGGAACGGTGGCCTCGGCCCAGTGCGATACCATCGCGAGCATCTGCGAAAAGCACATCACCGCCGCTTATATCCCGGACGGCCAGTTCTACCGCGCGCTCCTGCGCGAGGATGAGATGGCCGAGTTCGAACTGACGCTCTTCGGGGGAACCACATATCGGGTGGCCGCCTGCAGCGGGCTGAGCGATGGCAACCTGGTCTTCTCCGTGCTCGACAAGCAGCGGAACGTCCTGTACACGAACAAGGAACAGAACAACGACCCTTACTGGGACCTGGTGATCGCGAACACCATGGACGTCACCATCGAAGCCCAGCTTGACCAGAGCAAGGCCGCCAGCGGGTGCGCGGTGATGCTCATCGGCTTCAAGAAGTAGGTAGAGCCGTTGTCAGTTGTCGGTTGTTGGTTGTCAGGCTGCCGGGGCAGGGGCCTGAGGAAGCCATTTCCTGCTCGGTCCGCAACGCCAGATAACCGACAACCATCCCGAGGAACTTTCCGCCGCTCCCACCGTAGGAACGGCTGCTCTTTCTGGCCATGGCCATTGCGGAGCATGCCCGGAAATGAGCGAGAAGATCCTCAAAGCCCTGTTGCAACTGTTCGCGATCATCGCGAAGGTGGACGGGTCCAGCGCTGCCGGAAAGAGCGGCTTCGAAGCCGTTTCGCGCTTCCTGCGCCAGCAGTTCACACCGGAGCAGGCGGCGGCGCATATGGCCGTCTTCGAAGCGTTCGTAGCGGCATTCCACTCCAGCGGAGGTGCGAGCCAGAAAGGTCGCAAGCGCACCAGTCTCAACAGCGTGAAAGTGCTGAAGATCTGCGCGCACGTGAACGAGGAACTCACCCAGCGCCAGAAGTTCGTCGTGCTGGTGCATCTCCTCGAACTGATCCACGCCGGAGGGGAGGTCGGGGAGCAGGAGCAGGAGTTCGTGAGCACGGTCGCCGAATCATTCAACATCGCCCTCGGGGAGTTCGAGCGGTGCCAAGCGTTCGTGGAGGCCGAACTGGAGCGCCAGGACGCGGCGGACCTGCTCTACATCGATGCGGCGCAAGGCGCGACCACCGAGCGGGCGCACCACCTGCACGCCCACGGGCTCGAAGGCGAGATGCGCGTGTTGCACGTGCCAAGCGTGGGGCTCTATCTGATGCGCTACAAGGGCGGCGACCGGGTATTGCTCAATGGCCAGCCCATCCACCGCGACCAGGCCTACGTACTGAACAACGGCGCGTCGGTGCGGCCGCCGCACGGGCAGCCCATCTACTACAGCGACATCCTCGCGAGCTTCCTCAATGGCGAAG
>JAGODO010000404.1 GCA_017998165.1 Flavobacteriales bacterium
CGACGGTAGCGAGTTTCATCGGTTCGCTGCAAGCGGGCGTGGTGAATACGGCCGTGTTGGCGCACACGGTGCAGCGCGGACCTGCGGCGGGCAAGCGCATGGCCATCGGTGGGTCGCTGCCTGAGCTGCTCTATGCGGGGGTCGCTTATCTCTTCGCCAACGCGGTGCTGGAGAAGCTGGGGATCGGGCGCACGGGCATCGGTCTGGCGATCGGCGTGGTGCTCATCGGCATGGGGCTTTACTTCCTGTTCATGTTCAAACCGAAGTTCAGACCGGGCACAGCGGACGTGAAAGCGAGCGGCATCCGCAAAGGGATCGTGCTCGGTCTAGCCAATCCGCAATTGCTGCTGTTCTGGTGCGGCGTGGTGCTGGCCCTGCACGCGTACGGCATGAAGAGCGCCGGAGTCGGCGGCATGCTCGCTTTCGCGGCGGGTGCGTTCGCTGGTGCCTTGATCCTCCTGTTCCAGCTCGTGAAGCTCGGGAACCGCGCGGTGGAACGCCTGCGACCTGAGCGACTGCGGTTGATGTTCCGACTGGTCGGCGCGGTGCTGGTGCTCAGCGGGGCCGTGGCGGTGTTGCGAACGTGGCCCTGAGGCGCGCACAGAAACAGTTCACGCCGGTCGCTCCGCGCGTTTCGGCCGTAGCCGGTCGCGGATCAAGAGCATGTGTTTCTCCTCGCATTCGAGCGATGCCGTCCAACGCGCACCGTGCTCCGCATGCCAGGCGCGCCGCTCGTTTATGCCTTCGCGATCACAGAATTCGATGAGATGTTTCACGAAGTGTTCCGCCGTGCCCGCGGCGTCAGGCCCGAAAAACTCCCAATGGAAATGAAGGTTCGCCATCACGCCAGTTTTTCACTGAGCAACCGCATCTCGATCATAGGCGCGATGCGCTCGTACAGCATGCGGTACGTAGCCTCGCTGATCGGCATGTCCACCCCCAGCTTGCTATTGATCTCGTGTACGCACTTCACGGCGTAGTAGCCCTCGGCCACCATGTTCATTTCCAGCTGAGCGGCCTTCACGCTGTAGCCTTTGCCCACCATGTTACCGAACTCGCGGTTGCGGCTGAAAGTGGAATAGGCCGTCACAAGCAGATCGCCGAGGTAGGCGGGTTCGTTGATATCCCGATCGATGGGATGCACAGCCTCCACGAAGCGGGCGATCTCCTGGATGGCACGGCTCACGAGCACCGCACGGAAGTTGTCGCCATACCCGAGTCCCACACTGATGCCGCTGCACACGGCGATCACGTTCTTCAGGATAGCGGCGTACTCCGTGCCGTAGATGTCGTCGCTGATCGTGGTCTTGAGGAAACGCCCGTTCAGCGCCTTGCCCATCGCTTCCGCCTTGGCCGTGTTCTGGCTGGCGATGGTCAGGTAGCTCAGTCGCTCCATGGCCACTTCCTCCGCATGGCAGGGACCACAGATCACGCCGAAGTTCTCTTTGGCTACGCCCCAGTGCTCGAACAGGTACTCGCCCACGATCTGGTTGGTCTCCGGCACAATGCCCTTCACCGCGCTGAACATCGTCTTGCCAACGAGTTCCGACTTGTCGAGTTTGTCGAACGAGCCCTTCAAGAAGGCTGACGGCACTGCGACGATCAGCGTATCCGCCTCCTTCACCACGGCGTGGATGTCGTCGCTCATGGCGAGCCGTTCCACATCGAATTGCGCGGCGCTGATGTAATTCGGGTTGTGCCCGTATTTGCGGATATGCGCGATGTTCTTCTCGCCACGCACCCACCAGCCCACGCGCTCGGCATTGCTGGAAAGCAACTTCACGAGCGCGGTTCCCCAGCTGCCCGCACCGATCACGGCTACGCGTCCCAAGCCCATCACCAGGTCACGTTGATCTTCATCTCTTTGCCTTCGCGCAGCAGGGTCACCACGGTCTGTTCGCCCTTGGTGAACTTGCCCAATCCCTTCATGTAGCTCATCATGTCGGTGATGCGGTGCTCGCCGAGCTTGATGACCACATCGCCCGCCTTCAAACCCGCCTTGGACGCCGGCTTGCCATCGCTCACGCCATCGATGCGCATGCCTTCTCCACTGTATGCATAGTCCGGCACAACGCCCAAGGTCACCTTGAAGGATGGCGTGGACGATGTGTCCACGGCCGTCTTCGTGAATGCCACCTTGCCACTGTCGTTCAGCGACACGATGAGGTCTTCGATGTGCCGCGTGATGCGCAGCATGCCGTCGTAGTTGATCTTCTCTTCGTCATCGCCGGGCTTGTGGTAGTCCTCGTGCGCTCCGGTGAAGTAGTGGAGCACGGGAACGTCCTTCAGGTAGAAGCTCGTGTGATCACTGGGGCCAACGCCACTTTCCGTGGTTTTCACCTTCAAGGGTTCCGGGGCCTTGGGCTTGCGGGGGTCGCGCTTCACCCGCTTCACGGCCTTGGCGGTATCCGTGCGCAGGACGTTCCACACGGGTGAAGTACCGACACCATTGATGATGACCGTGTTGTTCGTGTCGAGCCGACCGACCATGTCCATGTTGATCATGTAGTTGAGCTCTTGGATGGGCATCGCCGGATGCTTCGCCCACCAGTTGCTGCCGAGCAGGCCCATCTCTTCGCCGCTGAAGGCGAGGAAGAGATAGTCGTTGTTCCGTGCGTTCGGCATCGCCTTCAGGTCGCGGGCCAGCTGCAGCAGCATCGCAACGCCGCTGGCATTGTCATCCGCTCCGTTGTGGATGCCCGGCTCACCGCGATGCAGCGA
>JAGODO010000121.1 GCA_017998165.1 Flavobacteriales bacterium
AAGCCCAGCATCCGCTTCGGACTCGATGCTGATGTTCAATTGGGCGAACCTACTCCCGCAGGGTACCACTCCTGGAACCGTATAGGTCCATGTTCCTTGGGGATCCACTCCGGGAACGAACGTGGACGAGTGCGCGACCCCCAACGGCGTGGTCCATACTCCGTTGAGCGCCGGTGATCCCCCGAGTTGTTGCGTCATGTTGAACGCCGGGCTCAGCACACATCGCGTGATGTTCGCGCTCGTTCCGGGGTTCGGTGCGGTCACCTCGCTCACCGTCAGGCGCGCGGTATCCGCTCCGCAGGGAGCCGTGCCCGCAACGATGTAGTAGAACAGTCCGGGGCTGTCGAACGCGCCCGTACCCGGCGGGTTGTAGTTGCCGGAACTCATACCCGCCTGCCCTTGTTTCTTCCACTGGCCACCGGGCGTGGCGCCCGGCAGATTGCTGGAAAGCGAGGCGATGGGCCCATCACTGCAATACGACACGCTTGCCGTCGCCGGTCCTGCTTCGGGCGCCGCTACGACAGTGATGGTCACCAGGGCGGAATCGGACTGGCACCCGACTGTACCGGTGAGTACATAGCGGAAGGTGTAGCTGCCGGGTGCTTCGGCCGAGGAGTTGAAGAACTGGCCCACGACCGTTCCTGCCGGCAGACGCTTCCAAGTGCCCCCCTGTTGTGGAGTCCCGTTCAAACAGCTGAACAGGTTGTACGCCGTATTGGTCCGGCATACGGAGCAATTGCCGTTCGTGCCCGCATCCAGGGTCGCGGTGATGGTCACATGCACCTCGGCGACATCACCGGGGCAACCACCGCTCGCTGCCACGGCATAGCGGAAGTCATAAGTGCCTGCGGCCACCCCCGTGTGCGTGAACAGCCCATTGGCCATGGAGCCCGGTGCGATGTTGTCCAGTGAGGTCCAAATTCCGCCCAGATCGGGCGACCCGCCCAGAATGTTGAACAGGTTCAGTGTCCCAGCGCCCGCGCAGATGGTGATGCTGCCGTCCGTTCCGGGGTCGGGCGCGGGGTTCTCGATAACCGTGACCGTGGCCGTGGCGTTGGCGCAGGGCGCTGTCGCCGTGAGCGTATAGGTATAGACCCCGTCCGGACTGGTGCCCGGGGTATAGACGCCGGAGGGATCACCCGGGGTCCATGTGCCACCGGACTGGGGTGTGCCGGTCAATCGGCTGAACAGGTTGAGCGGGGGCTCGGTACTGCACAACGTGACGGACCCGTTGCCGCCGGGGTTCGGGCGCTGTACTTCGATCACGGTAGCCACTGCGGATGCGTTCACGCAGGGGGCCGTCGCCGTGATCGTATAGGTGGCGCTGGCCGCCTGGCCAGAGCCGCAGTCGTAGGTACCGTCTCCCGGATCCCACTGGCCGCCACCTCCGGGGGTACCGTTGAGCACCGTGATCAATTGGAGATCCGCTCCATCGCTACAGACCGTCGTATCACCGCTGAACCCCGCGTTCGGCTGCTGATTGACCGTGACGGTCACGAAGCCGGTGTCGTTGATACAAGGCGCGGCCCCGGGTATGATGTACTTGTAGACTCCGGGCGTGCCACTACCAGGATTGAATTGGCCGGTCGGGAACGGTTGATTCGACGGGTTCAGCCACGCCCCTCCCCCTCCTGGGGAGCCTGACAACGAGTTGATCAGATTCACGGTCGCCCCGGTGTTGCACAGTGTAAGTGTGCCGTTCGTGCCGGCGTTCGGTTGTTGGTTCTCTACGATGGTGACCGAAGCCGTGTCTCGCGGGCAAGGAGCGGTCGTGGGCGTGACATAGGTGTAAACACCCGCCGGCAAACCGGCATTGGCGGGGTTGTAGAACGAATTAGCCACCGTGCCTCCGGGAGGAACAGGCTTGTACCATGTACCTCCGGGGGTGACACCGGGACCAAGCGCGGTGAACATGTCCACCTGGGCGCTCGTGCTGCAGAGCGTAATGGAGCCGTTCGTGCCCGCAAAAGGTGCCGGGATCTGGGTAACTACCACGGTGGCCGCGTCGCTGGCGCAAGGAGGTGTGCCCACCACGGTGTAGGTGTATGTTCCCGCAGTGCTGGTCCCCGGAACGTATATCCCGGTCGGGAAAGCCACATTGCCCGGGGCTGTCCAGCTTCCACCGACCGCAGGAGCTCCGGACAGGCGCGAGAAAAGGTCCACGCTCGCCCCTGAACTACAGACGCTCAAGGTCCCATTACCACCCGCATCGGGTGCCAGGACTTCCGCGACATCGACCGTGGCGGAAGCGATGGGGCACACACCTGTGGCGGCGATGCTGAAGGTGTACGTCCCGGGATTCATCGAGACCGGGTTGTACAGGTTGCTCGTCACTGTGCTCGGGCCCGTCCATGTGCCGGTCGCTGTCGTGCCGAGGACATTCTTGAGATTGATGGAGGTGCCATTCGAACAAAGGGTCGTGTCACCGCTCGTGCCGGGATTGGCGGCTGCCTGCACGGTCACGGTCACGGTGGCGGTAGCGTTGGCACACGGCGATTGACCCGCTACGGTGTATGTGTAGATGCCACCGGCATCCGTTCCGGGAATGAACTGGCCGCTGTGCGGAAGGCTGCCCGGCCTGGTCCATGTGCCGCCTTGTCCGGGTGTCCCGCCAAGGTGCGTGAAGAGGTCCTGCGAACCGGCCGTTGAGCAGACACTGAATAAGCCGCTGGTCCCCGCGCTCGGAGCCTGCACCAGGGTGATGGTGAGGAAGGACGTGTCGTTCGGACAAGGACTGCTGCCCGTGACGATGTACCGATAAAGACCGCTCGCCCCGGAAGCCGGTGTGAACTGGTCATTCACCGCATTACCCGCCAGCGTCCACGTTCCTCCTGCCTGCGGCGTTCCCAACAGGCGGGATCGCATGCTGAAGGGTGCTTCCGAACTGCAAACCTCGATGGCGTTGTCGAACCCTGCATTGGCGGCTGTGACCTTGGTCACGGTCACGGTGGCCGACGCGTTCACGCATGGGGCGGCCGCAGGAACCGTGTAGGTATAGTCGCCTCCCGGGGAGGTAGCCGGGCTGAAGGTGTTGCTCACCAGATTCCCGCCGAAAGTCCATTGCCCTCCAGCGTCCGGTGTGCCGGTAAGCACACTGAACAGGTCAAAGTCGGCGGCGCTGCTGCACACGGTGACGGATCCATTCCCGCCCGCATCGGGGCCGGTGTTGATCTGCGCTGCCCATCCCGTGCCGTTCAACAGCGCGTCGCTGGTCCAGACGAAAGTCAAGCAGCCGCTCGGATCAGTGGAGGTGAACGTCTGGCCGAGCAATGAGTTGAGCCCTGAACCCGTACCAAGCACAGGATCGGTCGCGGTCGACCCGTTGTGGATCACCAGGTTGTCCAACAGGTCAGCCAGACCGAGACCCCAAGCCGTGAAGGTGACACTGGTGAACGGTCCGGCACCCGCCCCTCCGGTGGGGCAGAGCGTGGCCGTCATGCTCTCACTGGCACTGTAGTTACCGGCCGCACCGCCGCTGTCATAGAATGTTCCGGTACAGGTCTCCCACTGGGCGCCATCGGCCATCAGGAAGGTCTGGGCCTCCAGCACGACGGGGACGCACCAAGCCAGAAGGGCGGGCAGCAAGCTCGCCCGAAGCTTGTTCAGGTAAGTAGTGCGGGAATACACGCTAAGGAGACCAATGCCCGGTAAGAGGCGGTGCAATTTAGCGCGACGGCGTTGGCCATTCATGGATACGGGCCCCCGTTCGCCGGTCAACCAAGCCCCTTCGACGGACGCACCGATCGATCCGGCCACCACATCAATATGCCCGTCGAAAATTCCTCGTCGCATCGCACGCCGCAACGGTTCTTACCCGCTACGCGTCCAAAGACGGGTCCACGCCCCCTACCGTGGCCTATGGCGTGGTGGGCGAAGCGGCCGGAGCAACGGCGGGTTCAGGCGCGATCGCGGAGGGTTGCTTGCCGAAGGTGATGCCCAGCATGACCTCGTGGGTCCCGCTACTGTACCTGTTCAGATTGGTCGTCGTGATGTCATAGCTGTAGCCGAACTGGAAGGTCTTCTTCAACCAGTAGCCGATCATCACGCTCACCGCATCATTGGTCCTGTAGGTGGCACCGAGCCAGAGCTGTTCCTTGTAGCGGAGAGTGGCGGTCAGGTCGATCTTGGCCGGCACCGGGTCCACATACTTCACCAGCACGGAGGGTTCGAGCCGGAGATCGTCACCCAGCGGGAGACGATAACCGCCCATCAGGTAGTAGTGCCGCGCCAGCGTGCTCAATGTCTGGTCCGCATCGTCGTAGAACCAGATCTTGCTTTCCAGCAATTGCGGCACCGTGAAGCCTGCCCACCAGCGCTCGTGGTAGGCGTACAGGGAAAAGCTGGCGTCCGGCATCGTGCTTCCGCGCAACTGGGTATCCATGATGGGATCGTAGTTGTCGTGGAACGTGATCTTCGATCCATCGATCAGGAACTGTTGCAGGCCTATGGACAGACCCATCCCCAAGCGAACGCCATCCGTGATACGCAGATGGTACGCGTAGCTCAGCTGCGCGCCTGTTCGACGTGTTGGGCCGACATGGTCCGTATAGAGGAAGCCCCCGATGCCCATATTGCCGCTTACCGGCGTGGTGGCGCTGAGCATGAAGGTGCGCGGGGCATCCTGGATGCCGACCCACTGGTTGCGGTGGGCGCTGCGCATCTCGAACCAGGGCCTGCTTCCGGCGACCGCCGGACAATACAGATAGTCGTGGCTCACGTACTGGCTGAGCTGGGGCAGCTGTTGCGCCCATGAAGCCGCGGAGAGAAGCGCTGCGCAGAAAAGAAGCGGGAAGCGTTGCTTGTTCATGGGATCAACGGATAACGGTCAGCGGACCGGTGTAAGGCTCGGGGAAACGTTCGTCGTTCAGCTCGATGGCGTAGTAGTATGTGCCCACGGGCACCTGTCCACCGCTGTAGGTGCCATCCCATGGCGTCCGGTAGCCCACGCTGCGGAAGAGTTGCTCGCCCCAACGGTTGTACACTTCCACCGTGCAGTCCGGGAACTGGTCGATGAAGTCGATCTGCCACACCTCGTTCGATCCATCGCCATTGGGCGTGAAGCCCGAAGGGATGACGATCTCGGGGACCACGGTCACGAGCACTGAGTCCACACTGGTGCAACCGCTCGGCGTGGTCACGCTGAGCGTGAACCAGGTGGTGTTCGCGGGAGACGACCCCGGGTTGGGCAACGAAGCATCATTCACGAGCGAATCGGGCGACCAATGGAACGCGCTGCCCGGCGGACCACTGGGTTGCCCGCCCAACGTGACCGAACCCTCCAGGAAGATGCTCTGATCCGGACCGGCATCCGCGAAGGGCAGGGCCAGGACGTTCACGAGAACGGTATCGTCATCCGCACACGGGCCATCGCTCACGGTGAGGATATAGGTGTACGCTCCGGGTTGGGGTACACCGAGGTCGAGCAAGGGCTGCGTCCCTATCGTGTTGCCCTGGGCATCCGTCCACAGGTAGTCGACGGCCCCTTGGCTGGATGAGCCGTTCAGGATCAACCCGGCACCGTAGCACTGCTCGATGTCGCTGCCGGCAGCGGCAAGTACGGTGCTCAAGGCACCGACATTCACCGTCTGGCCGACGGTGCAGCCGTTGGCGTCCTGTACGTTCACCGTGTAGTCACCCGGCACCAGTGAGCTGATGTCATCGGTATCCGCGGAGAAACCGTTCGGGCCGGTCCATGAGATGTCGAGCGCCGGCGTACCTCCTCCGATGGTGGTGTTGATCGTACCATCCGCCGCCGTGTTGCAACTGGCGTTCACCACACCGTCCAAAGCGATCGTGATGGCTTCCGGCTCGGTGATCGTGAAGGTCAAAGTGGTGTCACAGTCCACTCCATCGGTGATCGTCACGTTCCAATCGCCCGGGCAAAGTCCGGTTGCCGATCCGTTGGCATCCACGTTCGGCGGTGTCGGTGTCCAAGCGAAGGTGAACGCGCCAAGGCCACCGGTAGCGGCCAGCGTCACTGAACCGTTGCAGGCGCCATGACAGGGGATCTGGGTCACCTGCTCGTTCGGCTGAATGGGCGCGTAGGGCGCTAGCGTGAAGCTGAACACGCTGTCGCATCCGAGCGAATCGGCGATGGTCACACTCCAACCACCCGCGCAGAGGCCGCTCACATCCGTTGTGTCCGTAGCGAACACATTGCCGTCCGGTCCGGTCCAGGTAATGGAATATCCACCTGCGCCACCCCCGGGTTGAACGGTGGCCGCGCCGTCGCATGGTCCATTGCACGTTTCACCCGTGAAGGCCAGTGCGGCCTGCAATGCGGCTCCCTGGCCGATGCTGAACGGTTTCGGAAGCACGCAGCCGTTCGTATCCGCCACCTGCAGGATGTAGTCCCCTGCGCAAAGACCGCCGACCGTCGTATCGCCTTGCGCGACCAGTCCACCTCCCGCCGTGGTCCACGTGAACGTATAGGGGGCCGTGCCACCGGAAACAGCGGCGTTAGCCGAACCGGCGCAATCACCGAAGCAGAGATTATCGATCGTGCTCACGTCGACCAACAGGACCGCTGGGTCGGCGATGCTGAAGGTGAAGGTCGTATCACACCCATTGTCATCCGAGATGACCACGGTCCAGTCGCCGGCACAGAGCGCGAAGACGCTGTCCGTACCCTGCCCCGGACCCGGATCGGGGGTCCACAGATATTCCAGCTGTCCCGTTCCGCCTGCTGCCTCAACGCTGATGGTCGCATCGCACGCTCCGTTGCACGTGACCGGGGTGAGGGTGGCGTTCGCGGTGATGGAGCTGGGCTCGATGATGAGGACATCGACGTTCGCGGTACAACCCACGGAATCGGAGATGACCAGCGTGTACCCCCCGGCGCATAGTCCGGTGACGTTGCTGGTGCTGTCACCCGCGATCGTATCAGGTGACCATTCATACGAATAGGGGGCAACGCCACCAGTGGGACCCACGGTAGCCGTCCCGTCGCATTCACCCGCGCACGTCGGCTGTGTCGTGCTCAGATTCGGGAGGATGGGCTGAGGTTCCGTGACGAATGCCGTATCGATGGTGAGGCAACCATTGCCATTGATCACCTGCACGAAGTAGCTGCCCGGACAAAGCGTGTCCAGCGTAGCGCTTGTTTCACCAAGGGCGTTCCCCTGGAGATCAAGCCAGCTGATCGAACAGCTCGGCGCGGAACAATTGAAGACCACCGAAACAGAACCGTCGCAGGTGCCTGGGCAGGTCACGATGTCACTCGTCGCATCCAGGATCTCACCATCGCTGTCGCTCACCGGCACGGCCTGTTGGGCCTGGCAACCGTTCGCGTCGGAAACGACCACTTGGTAGAGGCCCGCGCACACGTTGGTCAACACACTGTCCGTCCCGAAAATGGAGCCGGCTTGGGTCCAACTGTAGGAATACCCGGGGGTTCCGCCGGAGGGCGTCGCGCTCATCGTCCCTGAACAGATGCCACACGTGCTCAAGGTACTTGCCGTCGCGACCACCAGGGGCTGTGGTTCGTTGATGGTGAAGGTGACGGCCGTATCACAGCCGAGACTGTCGTTGATGGTAACGGTCCAATCCCCCCCGCAGAGACCGGAGACGATGCCGGTGCCCTGCCCGAAAGGCGGAACAGGGTCCCACGTAAAGGACAGACCACCGGTACCGCCGGCCGCGATGACCGAGATACCGCCATCGCAGGTCGCGTTGCAGGACACTTGCGTGATCTGGCTGTTCACTGCGAAAGGGGCTGGCCCTGTGATCAGAACGTTGAGTGTCGTATCGCAACCCGAGCTGTCTGCCAACAGCAGGGTGTAGACCCCAGGGCAGAGATCGCTCACCGATGGTGTGCCATCACCCGTGATCGGGTCCGGTCCCCAGTCGTACGTGTAAGGCGGCACGCCCCCGACCGGTCCAACGGTCGCTGTCCCATTGCAATCCCCGCTACAGCTCACGGGTGTCGTGGTCAGGTTGGGAATGAGCTGCTGAGATGGGGATACCGTCGCCGTATCGATGACCGCGCAACCGGCATTGTTCACCACCTGCACATAGTAGTTGCCCGTACAGAGGTCGTCCAGGCCGAACTGGTTCTGCACGAGAAGCTGGCCCGCGCCATCGAACCAGCTGATGGTACACGGTCCATCAGAACAGGTGAATGATACGGACACCTGTCCATCGCAATTATCGGCGCACGTGGTCTGTCCGTCGGTTACCGTAAGCGCTTCTCCGGTCGCATCGCTGATCACCACGACCGCCTGCGCGGAACAACCGTTCGTGTCTTGGGCGTTCACCGTGTAGATGCCTGCGCACAAACCTGTCAGTGAAGCGCCTGAGCCGACAATGACACCACCCGCGTCCGTCCATGTGATGGTGGGCGATCCTGTTCCTCCCGAAACCTGCACAGCGCCCGTACCATCGCACACCTGGCAATGTGCGGGTGTCGCCGAAGGACCGAGCACGAGCGGCTGGGGTTCCGTGATCGTGAATGCGAGCGTGGTATCACAACCGTTCGCATCGATGACGCTGACCGTGTAATTGCCCGCGCATAGCTGTGTGGCGCTCGATCCTCCCTGGCCGTTCGGCGGCTGCGGGTTCCACAGGTAATTGAAGCTGCCGGACCCGCCTTGGGCGTTGAGCGTGATGCTCCCATCGCATGCACCGGCGCAGGAGATATCCTGCACCACGGCGTTCGCATCAATGGGCTGCGGACCCAGTATCAGCACGCTCGCGGTGATGGAACAGCCGAAAGCATCCGTTATGGTGGCGTCATAGGTACCCGCGCAAAGGCCGCTCACGTTGGTAGTTCCCTGACCGGTCCCCGGCAAAGGGGTCCAGCTCACCTGATAGGGGGCGATACCGCCGGAGATCCCGACCGTCGCTGTTCCGTCACAGAGACCTGCGCAACTCACCGGCGTGGTGCCGAAAAGCGCTGCGATGGGCTCAGGAGCGCTCACTGATGCGGAGTCGATGGTCAGGCAGCCGCTTCCATTGGTGACCTGGACCAGGTAAAGTCCGGCACATAATCCGCTGAGCGAATTGCCGCTCGCATTCAGGTTCGTGCCGAGTCCATCGAACCAGGCGATGGAGCAGTTCGGTGCCCCGCAATTGAAAGCCACGCTCACGAAGCCATCGCAATCGGTCGGACAGGTGACCGTGTCGCTCGTCACGGTCAGGTCTTCGCCATCACTATCACTGATCGGCACGGCGATCTGCGTCACGCAGTTCAGCGCGTCACCGATGATCACCGTGTAAATGCCGGCACACAGCCCGATCTGCGTGGAGTCGGTCGTGGTCTGGCTGATGGGCGGCCCCCATGCGAAGAAATAGCCGCCACCACCACCCGTGGTATGCAGCGTGACGGCTCCGTTGCAGGCCTGGCACTGGCTCTGGACCACCTCCGCCTGCACGCTGAGTATGGACGGGTCCGAGAGCGAGAAGGTCATCGCCGTATCGCAGCCCACGGAATCCGTGATGGTCACGGTCCAGTCCCCGGGACATAGTTGCGTCACGTTCGCCGTGCCCTGTCCAACGGGCGGCTGTGGGGTCCATGAGTAGGTAAGGCTTCCGGTTCCCCCGGTCGTCGCAAGGCTGATCGCGCCGTTGCAATCACCATGGCACGCGATGGGTGTTACCGTCGGTACGGGATCGATCGGGGCGGGCGATGTGATGAGTATGCTGACGGTTGTATCACATCCGTCCGAGTCGGCGATGACGACGTCGTACACGCCCGCGCACAGAGCGCTTGCCGCGGCCAAGCTGTCGCCGCTGGGTGGAGTGGGCGTCCAGTCATAGGTGTACGTGCCGCTTCCCCCTGTCGCGGCGAGCGTGGCCGTTCCGTCGCAGTCTCCGGAGCAGGTCACGGGTGTGGTGCCCAGGTTCGGGGAGATCGGCGTGAAATCGGGGATCGTGAACGTCTCGGTGGTATCACAACCGAGCGTATCGGTGACCGTCAGCGAATAGGTTGTGCCCGCACACAGACCGTCGACATAGAATGTCCCCTGAC
>JAGODO010000122.1 GCA_017998165.1 Flavobacteriales bacterium
GCGCTGGGCCGCGCTGCTGTCCACCACGTTGGTGACGCGCACCCCACCGTCGTCCGGCAAGTCCTCGCCATCCACACCGAGGAAGGCCCCATCCTGTTCCGCGCGGAACGCATTGGCCAGTTCTTCCATGGCGCGGTCGTGTTCCTGCATGGCCCGGTCGTGCTCCTCCATGGCGCGGTTGTGCGCATCGCTGTTCTCGCTCCAGTTCCAGCCCCAGTCCATGGCGGGTGCCTCTTCGACCTTCGTCGCGAGCGTGGCATTCACCGTCTTCTTCTCCTTGCCACGATAGAACGTGATCTTCACGTCCTCTCCCGGCTTGTGGTCGCCAATGGCTTCCGCAAGGTCCTCGCCGTTCTTGATGGTCCTGCCGTCCATGGCGATGATCACATCACCATCCTTCAGTCCCGCTTTCTCGGCGGGTGTGTCGTCTTCCACGGCGGTGACGCACGCGCCTTCCTTCACCGGAGGTCCCTTCTTCTTGGCTTCCTTGTCGCAGCTCTCGTTCCAGTTGCCGTAGTACACACCGAGGTACGCGCGGGGCTCGCCGGGTGCCATGGCATCGTCCGCCATGCTCAGGGCCACGCTCATGTCGTTCAACATGCCGCCTTCGCGCATGCGGCGCAGATCGAGCACCAGGTTCTCATCGTCACCGATGATGTTGAGCTCATCCATCACACCGAGCTCGCGCAGCGCGTCGGCGAGCTGTTGCTCGTCGTTCAGGTCGAACTCACGCGTCACGTGGCTCTCGTTGCCGTTCTCGTTGCGGGTGATCTCGATCCGCACCCGTCGCTCTCCCGTGTTCTGGGCGAAGGCGATGGTGGCGTGGGCGGCGAGGAACAACGCACCGCACAGGTGGAAGAGTACCTGTCTTTTCATTGGTTTCTGCTCTGGCGAAGGCGAAACTACCCGGGCCCCGAGGCGTGGTGCTGTTAACGTTCGCTAAAAGGTCCGAACTCCGGTGAAGGAAGCTGCGGCCCGCGCCAGTCCTTACTCTTCGGAGGTGAAGCGTTCCATGTCGCGCCGGTCCCGTTTCGTGGGGCGCCCAGCACCGGGATCGCGCTGCGCGGCCTTCACTTTCCGTGCGGTCTCCTGCTTCTCGAGGTCCTCCCAGGATGTCCGGTCGGCGATGAGCCCGGGAACGAGTTTGGCCCCGACGCGGGACGATGGCAGAGCGAGTACTTCAAAACTGCGCCAGATGGGCGGTTGGCGCACGGAGAAGACATCCCCGACACGCACCTCGGCGCTGGCCTTCACCTCCCGGTCGCCGATGCGCACCCGGCCGCCGGCGCACTCATCCGTGGCGATGCTCCGCGACTTGCAGAGCCGCACACACCAGAGGAATTTGTCGATGCGCATCAGTTCATGTGGCCATGTGCCCATATGCTCATGCGACCATGCCATGGGCACATGAAAAAAGCGGCCCACCTTTCGGAGAACCGCTTCGTGAGCCCGGAGGGATTCGAACCCCCAACCAACAGAACCGGAATCTGTCATTCTATCCAGTTGAACTACGGGCCCGGAAGAACGGGCGCGAAGATAGCCGGATCATCGGCGCGGTGTAGCGCGGAGCAGCAGGGCGTAGTCGCGCACGGTCTTCATCGCTTCCAAGCGCAGCGTTCCGAGCTTGCTGTGTACGGCGAAGGTGTCGAGCGCTTGAGCCCTGAGGGCGTCCATCGCCGCAGGTGCGGGGAACAGTTCCGCGATGGTGGTCGTGGGGCGCAGGTCCATGGCTTGTACGGGATGGCCTTGTTCGGTCGCCGTGGTGGCCAGCCAGCGGGCGGCGCGTCCGAGCGCACCGGCCGTGCGATCCGCAGGGCCGGCTTTGCGCATGGTGGCCGTCCTGCCCGGGATCCCGTTCGTGTTCACCAGGGTGTTGCCGTCCCAAGTGAATTGCATCGACTGTTGGCGTTGGGGCCAGATGACGTTCACCCGGTTCTCGAGATCCATTCCCCAAGTGCCATCCTCCTCGAGCGGGACCTGTCCGTTCAGCAGGTCGGTGATCATCAGCACGGTACCATCCTCGAAAAGATGCATGTGGATGTCGCGCGGGTGTTGCGGGTCGAGGTCGTCCAGTTTCCAATCGCCGGCAACGCGCGCATCGGGTATCGGATCGCAACGGAGCGAGGCATCGAGGTGCTGGAACTTCACGGCGAAGAGCGCGCTGTCCACCAGAGCCCCACGCCGCAGGGCGCCGATGTGCCCCCTGCACCAGACCTTCATCCATTGGCCGGTGCTCATGCGCGCATGCACGTAGCGATAGGTAAGCGTGTCCATGTCGGGGCCGCTCAGCTTGTAGACCTTCCCGGAACCGCACAGGCGGATCGTGGTGTCACCTTTCGTCATGCTCACCTCGCCGACCCAGTCGGTATCGTTGAAGGGACCCGCGCCTTCAGAGGAGGGAGTGTCCACGCAGGATGGCAGCAACGAAATGGCCAGTGCGGCCCGGAAGAGGAGTCTCATGTGTTTCATGCCGCTGGGCGAGATCCGCGAACATAGACAGGTCAGGACAACCGGCCGTTCGGCCGCACTGCCCAAAGGCCTACCTTCGCGGACCTTTTTCGCGACCTCCTCATGACCGAACTGCGCAACATCGCCATCATCGCCCACGTCGACCACGGCAAGACCACACTGGTGGACCGCATCCTGCACCAGTGCCAGCTCTTCCGCGAGAACCAGGCCAGTGGCGAGCTTATCCTGGACAACAACGATCTGGAGCGCGAGCGCGGCATCACGATCCTGAGCAAGAACGTGAGCGTGCGCTACAAGGGGATCAAGATCAACGTGATCGATACCCCCGGCCACAGTGACTTCGGCGGTGAAGTGGAGCGCGTGCTGAACATGGCGGACGGCGTGATCCTGCTGGTTGACGCCTTCGAGGGTGCGATGCCCCAAACGCGTTTCGTGCTGGGCAAAGCGATCCAACTCGGTTTGAAGCCGATCGTGGTGATCAACAAGGTGGACAAGCCGAACTGTACCCCGGAAGAGGTTCATGAGCAGGTGTTCGACCTGATGTTCGCGCTCGACGCCACCGAGGAGCAGCTCGATTTCCCGGTGGTCTACGGCAGCAGCAAGCAGGGTTGGATGGGTCCCGATTGGAAGAACCCGACGGAGGACGTGAGCTATCTGCTGGACGTGATCCTGGAGAAGATCCCTGCGCCGAAGAAAGTGGACGGCACCTTGCAGATGCGCATCACCTCACTCGACTACAGCAGCTTCCAGGGCCGGATCGCCGTGGGGCGGGTTACCCGTGGAAGGATCAAGGCGGGGCAGAACGTGAGCCTGGTGAAGAACGACGGCAGGATCACCAAGGGCAAAGTGGCCGAGCTCATGGTGTTCGAGGGTCTGGGCAAGGAGAAGCTGAAGACCGTGGACTTGGGCAGCGGCGAGATCTGCGCGGTGATGGGCCTGGAGGGCTTCGACATCGGCGACACGATCGCGGACTTCGAGGAACCCGAAGGACTCACACCGATCAAGGTGGACGAGCCGACGATGAGCATGCTCTTCACGATCAACACCTCGCCGTTCTTCGGGCGCGAGGGCGAATTCGTGACCAGCCGCCATCTGCGCGACCGTCTTTACAAGGAGATCGAGAAGAACCTGGCGATGAAGGTCGAGGAGACGGGTTCGCCGGACAAGCTGCTGGTCTATGGCCGCGGCATCCTGCACTTGGGCATCCTGGTGGAAACGATGCGCCGCGAGGGGTATGAGTTCCAGCTGGGCCAGCCGCAGGTGCTCATGAAGGAGATCGACGGCGAGCGTTGCGAACCGGTGGAGATCCTCACGGTGCAGGTGCCCGAGACCTTCAGCAGCAAAGTGATCGACCTGGTGTCACGCCGCAAGGGCGAACTCCTCAGCGTTGAGCTGAAGGGCGACCGCGTCCATATCGAGTTCAACATCCCCGCGCGCGGTATCATCGGCCTCCGCAACCCGTTGCTCACGGCCACGGAAGGCGAGGCCATCATCGCGCACCGCTTCAAAGGCTACGAGCCTTACAAAGGCGAACTCGGCGTGCGCCGCGCGGCCAGCATCATCAGCGGCGGTACCGGCACGGCCATCGCTTTCTCCATCAACAAGCTGCAGGACCGCGGCAAGTTCTTCGTGGATCCGGGCGAGGAGGTGTACCTGGGCCAGGTGATCGGAGAGAACCCCAAGACCGATGATCTGGTGGTGAACGTTCTCAAGGGCAAACAGCTCACGAACATGCGCGCCAGCGGCACGGACAACAAGGAGAACATCGCCCCTGCGGTGAAATTCTCCCTGGAGGAGTGCATGGAGTACATCTCCGACGACGAGTACCTGGAGGTGACGCCCAAGAGCCTCAGAATAAGGAAGATCTTCCTGGACGAGAACGACCGGAAGAAGGCGAGCAAGGCGGCGGTGGCCTGAGCACTAACGGAAGATCTGGATAGGGACCACGATGTGGCTTTCGGCCAAGCGCATCATATAGCCCCCATCCGGCAGATCGGCCAGATCGGTGCGGTAGTTCTCCAATCGCGCGCGCCGCGTATGTCGGCCCAGAGCATCGTACACATCGAACCAGGCATTGGGCGCGATGTTGGGAGATACCACATGTATTGATCCTGCCGATGGCATAGGCCAAGCGGTCGCTCCAGAGGGCGTTGTTGGCAGGTGGATGCCATTGTCCGCTTCGACCAACCAGATCAAGGCATCTTCGACGTGCCGCCGGAACAGCACATCATCCGTGAAGTTGCTTCCCGCATGTCCGAGCGCCGTGTAGAACACGCGCCCGCCTTCCGGCAGCTCGCGATACCAGCTCATCGGCCTGGGTGCATCATAGCTGTTCACTTCCCCGTTCGGTCCAACGGTCTCTTCCACTTCCAGCACGGGAATGTTGTCCTCGCGGTAGTAGCCGCCTTCCCAGTAGTAGTACTCCTCGTTCTTGCTCCACGGGTCCGGCAGGTTCGCGGTACTGGCATGCGTGCCGATGTGCGACAGGTCGTAGAGCGGTGTACCGTCCACATGGTTCGGGTTCTCCTGTACGCTGGCACCGACCAGCTCGGCGTAGAAGTCCCACGCACCGGTGTTGTTCCCGTTCGCCGTGCTGTGGCGGTAGGTGTCCGAAGCGGCGTGGATCCCCATCACGCTTCCGCCGGTGGCGATGTACGCCTCGAAGTTTGCGCGTTGGTCCGCGTCGAACAGGGTCGCACCGCTCGTATTGCTGAAGATGATGGCATCGAATTGCTGGAGCAATGCCAGGTCGCTGAAGGTCATTCCATCGTTGTCACTGACGACATTGAAGCCATGCTCCGAGGCGATGGCCTGGAACATGGCGAGCGAGACATCTCGAGTGCCGTGGTCGAATCCGCTCGTCTCGGTGAAGTGCAGGATGTTCTGCCCGAATGCGGGCATACACAGCAAGCATGGTAGGAGGGCCGCCTTCATGCCGAAAAGTTAGCGCGGGATCGAACCTCCGCCCAAGTCGTGTGTACGGGCACCCCGGATCGCATCCTCTAAAGCGCGGTCCGACAAAACCCGACAGCCATGAAGAAGTCCTTCCTCCTCGCCAGCGCGGTAGCCATCGCCAGCGCGTCCACGCTCGTTCTCTTCTCGTTCAACAATTCTTCCACGCACGAGTGCTGCATGAAGCCCGCAGCGGAACGTCCACCGGGCTGCGTGTTCAAGACGGTCTTCGAAGGCGAGGGCCTGGATCCACACTTCACGGTAAAGACACCGGCCGAAGTGCTCACCTCACAAGGCAGGGCCTATGACTGGATGGTCAAGGCCCAGAATCAGGATGGCGGCTTCGCGGCGGGCACGCATGCCAACCAAGGCGTCATGGACCCGCACGCTTCACCCAGCGATCCGGCGACAACGGCGATGGTGAGCATGGCTCTGCTGCGCGCGGGGAGCACGCTCACCGAGGGCCGTTTCAGCGCAGTGCTGAAGCGGACCACCGAGTTCCTGTTGAAGGCCGTGGAGATCGCGCCGGATGATGCGTTGAACGTCACGAGCCTCACCGGCACGCAGATCCAGGTGAAGCTCGGCCAGAACATCGACGTGGCGCTCACCGCACAGTACCTGAGCAATCTGATGGGCCGCATGCCCTGCAACGACCCCAAGCAGGACCGCTGGCTGAATGCGCTGAACAAATGCACGGCGAAGATCCAGAAGGCGCAGACGAGCAACGGCAGCGTTGCGGGGAGCGGCTGGGCGGGCGTGCTGCAATCGAGCTTCGCGACGAACGCCCTCGAAAGCGCGCAACACGTGGGCGCGAATGTGAGTGATACGGCCTTGGCGAAGGCCCGCACTTGGCAGCAGGGCAACTTCGACGCGAATACGGGTTCGGTAGCCACCGACGCCGCTGCGGGCGTAACTCTCTATGCGGTGAGCAGCAGCACGCGCAACAGTGCCAAACAGGCACGCGAGGTGAAGGAGAAGATCGAGAAAGCCAAGAAGGACGGTAAGGTGAAAGAGGAAGCTCCCGTGAACGTGGAAAACCTGATGGACGCGGGTATGAACCGTGATGAAGCGGAGAAGGCGAACACGGCCTACCAGGTCTACAACGCCGCGAAGGTGCAGGCGCAATCGGACGCCGTGCTGCGCGGTTTCGGCAACAACGGCGGCGAGGAGTTCCTCAGCTTCTTGCAGACGGGTGAATCGCTGATCATCAACAAGGACGAAAGCTGGAAGAACTGGTACGGCAGCACCACAGCACGCTTGGTGGAGATCCAGAACCAGGACGGCAGCTGGAACGGTCACCACTGCATCACCAGCCCGGTGTTCTGCACCGCCACGTCGCTGTTGATCCTGAGCGTGAACAATGACATCGAGCAACTGGTGGCTCAAGGTGCCACGGTGAAACGGTAAGAGGCATGTGGACATGTGCCCATGCGACCATGTGCCCATGACATGATCTCATGGGCACATGTTCAAATGAGCTCATGACACTGTCGTCGGCGGGACCTTCCCTGATCGCGTTCGTGGTGGAGCGCGGCGGGGATGGATCCCGCTGATGGCTTTTCAAGGAAGTTGCTCGAGACGGAAGTTGTTGGGTGTTGTGCTTCCCACATTCACGAGGATCCCATCGCGATCGTTGCCGGATCCGGTGTACTTCACGACGCCATCCATGTTCGTGTCATCGGTATAGTAGCCCTGTACACTGTTGTTCGGGGTGGTGCCGCCCACACGCACCAGGATCGGGTCGCGATCATTTGCGGACCCGGTGTATTTCACCACCCCGTCGCGCTTTGCATCGCCGGTCCACATGAGGAGCGTGCCATTGATATCCTTCCGCGCAGCCGTTCCGTGGACAAAGGTGGAAGAGGAAGTGAAGTCGATGGCCGTGGTGCTGTTCGATGTCAGTGGAAGAGGTCCACCGGTCATGATGCCCAGGTGGTTCCGATGGCGAAGAGCGAAGTGATACTCCCCGTCCGGCAGATTGAAGGAGACCGGCGAAGTTCCGTCCACATCCACCACATCACCATCGCGCTGGATCAATGCTGCTTTCGCGGCGACAACGCGGCTCGGGTCGGACTTGTCACGCACTTCCGCGAAGACCCAATCCACGATGGCATTGTTGCCCGTGACCCCAAGAACTGCGGGAAGCACGGTCTGCGTGGTGGCTTCACCGATATGGGCAAAGACGCCGGTGAACGGTTGGGCGGACGGCAGGAGGGCCGCTTGGCGGAGATCATCGTGCATCAGACCGGTGTTGCTGTCCCACGGACCTTCAAGGAAAGCCTTGGCCGCAACGCGCACCGGGCCGAAGTTCTTCCGGATGTCGAAGTGGTCGATCACCACACCTTGGTCATTCAGGAACTTGGCGGAGAGCGTGCTTCCCACCACATCGATCACCATGCTGCCCAGCTGGGTGTTCGTGCTGTAGTACATCACGGGATGGTCCAGCGATCCGCTCGAATCATGCTTGCCGCTCACACCGCACACCACGTAGACCGTTCCCATGTTGGGCGTGATCGTACCGGGCTTGGAGTACGGCCCGGTCCCGTCCTCTTGGCCGGAGGTGCCGTCCAACAACATCGTAGCCGGGTTGAACGTGGTCGACAGTCCATAGTGCCCGTTGATCAGGAATGAACGTTCATAGACATGGCTATGGCCGGAAAGCACGAGATCCGCACCATGCGCTTCAATGATCGGCGCGAACCGCTGCCGCATATCCGTCATGATGCCACCGCTATCCCCGGGACTGTCGGAATTGTGGGAGCCCTTGGTATAAGGAGGAGCATGCCAGTACACGACGATCCACTTGCTGTTGGCCTGGGCCTGCGTGATGTCGGCTGTCAACCAAGTGGCCATGGGACCAGTGGCCGAGCGGGATACGCCGTAGGAGTCGAGCGCGATGAAATGCACGTTCCCGAAGTCGAAGGAGTAGTAGGCCTCCGTGTTGCTGGCGATACCGCCGGCTTCGCCCAGCTTGGGCATCGAGAAGATCCGATAGTAGGGGCCGGTGTTCGTAAGGCCGTTCGCCCCGCTGTAGTAATCGTGGTTGCCCGGTATGGGCCACAGCGTGGTGTTGCGGAGGATGCCTTCGTACATGTTCCGGAAGACACCGATCTGGTGTTCGCTTTCGCGACCATGCCAGTACGCGTTGTCGCCGAGCATCATCCACACATCGGCCTTGTGCGAGCCAGCGGCCAGATCCAGATACGCGTCGCGCACATCCTGCTGGTAGCTGTATCCGGAACCCGCATCGCCGATGGCCCAGATGCGCACGGGCGCATTGCTGCCGATCGGGGGATGTGTCCGGAAGAAGAACGTGCTGTCCCCGCCGGCCAGGTCAACGGTCTGCGTGCCGATGGCATAGTAGTACGTGGTGTTGGGCTGAAGGCCGGTGATCTTGATCTCGTGCTCCAGTGCCAGGCCGGCATTGACGGCATTGTTGACCAGGGCACCGGGCGTTGTTCCATACCGCACTCTGGAATCCGTGGGCACGTCGGTTTTCCAGCATACCGTCATGCCGCTGGCGGTAGCGGTGTGGAGATAGGGACCCCGGAAGATCGACGGCACGGGGTCCAGTCCCACCAGCTCGAGGTCGAAGCTCATGTCGGCGCTCGTGGCGATGTTCAAGTGCATCTCCACGGCGATGGTATTGTTGCCGTTGACGAACTGGGATGGCGTCAGGATCTCATCGAACAGCTTGGGCTCTTCACTGTTCGCGACCGCAGAATAGGCGAGGCTCGTATAGCTCACCGTCGCTTGGTCGAAGTTCTGGCGCATGGCCTCCACGCCGTTGATGTAGAGCACGAAACCCGCATCGCGCTTCACGTGCAAGGCGTACCCGTTGTACGCGTTCACGTTCGGCAGGGAGAAGGTCTTGCGGAAGTAGGTGGTGATATACTTGGCCGTGGCGCTGGGGCCATAGCTCACGACGGTGGATTCATCCCCATCGCCATAGCCCAGTTCCGCCGGGCCGCTGGACCAGGCGCTGTCATCGAACGCGGCTGCGCGCCACGCGGTGCCCTGATTGCTGCCGTTGTCCCGATATTTCCATGTGGACCCGAATGGGAGAAGGGCCACATCCTGTGCCGAGACCTGGAACGCGACGAGCACGATCCATAGGAAAAGTCGTCGGATCATGTGAGCGCGTTCAGGACGCAGCATCGAAAGCCGCGCTGCACGAAAGCTAAAGACACGGACAGGGCGATAGAATGACGATCGACAGGCCAGGTTGTCGCGATGGACCATCGCCGATAAGCGGGGTCTGAAGGTGCCGACGTGACGGCACTGTCGGGATGGGCCGGAACCCGTTCGGTCAAGGAAGCTGCTCGAGACGGAAGTTGTTGGGTGTTGTGCTGCCCACATTCACGAGGATGCCGTCGCGATCGTTGCCGGATCCGGTGTACTTCACGACGCCATCCATGTTCGTGTCGTCGCGTTGGTAGCCCGGCACGCTGTTGTTCGGCGTGGTGCTGCCCACGTTCACGAGGATCGGATCACGGTCGTTCTGCGGGCCGGTGTACTTCACGGAATTGTCCGT
>JAGODO010000123.1:0-2537 GCA_017998165.1 Flavobacteriales bacterium
GGAATGCACTGCTCCGGCCAGATGAGCACGTGGTCCAGGTTGGCCGTGGTGATGGTCCGAAGTGGAAAGGCCAGCATGGGAAGCGCCGCCCAGCGTATCCAGCCCCAGCCGCGTGAAACGAGGTCATCAATCGTGAGCGCCAGGCAGCACAAGGCCCAAGGAACGTAGTGCATGCCGGTGCGGTCAGGTGGATAGTTCGAGCCCGTGGCTGCGGCCATCATCACACGTAACCCCACTTCAAGGATCAGGAAGCAGGTGAGCAGGACGAGCGGAGCCGACCAGTCCCTTGTCCTCCAAAAGGCCAGCACCGCCGCGATGGCGCATACGCCGACCAAGCCGACCACCGACCAGCATAGCCAGAGGGCGTCAGAGCCCGTTAGCAGCAGCAGCAGCGAGCGGACCGTGACCTGCAGGAAGCTGTCGTTCCCGCCGTAGACCAGCATACCGTGCTCCTTGAATTCCAGGATCCACCGCACCAGCAGCAGCAAGGGAAGCGCGCCCAACAGCAGCAGGTACGCGGCCCTCCGGAACCGTTCTCGCTTGTCGATCGCCCCCCAGGACCTCAACTGGAGGAGTCCCAGGACCGCGAGTCCGACCGCTAGCGTTGGCAGAAGCACGACCATCGATACCGTGGCCATGACAAGGCACAGGAGCGCTGCGATCAGATGCCGGGCCGCCCCCGTGGCCGCGAAGCGGATCATCATCTCCAGCCCGAGGATCCACGCCGCCATCTCCGGCGCATATCCCCGGAACATCGAGAAAAAGTCGAGCACGAACGGGATGAGCAGCAGGGCGCACCACAAACACCACCGCACCACGCGATCCTTCACGCGCGATCCGATATGCCAGATCCCCCATGCGTACACCAGGAACGCCAGCACGCTGCCTATCCGGACGCTGAAGGGATGCACACCGAACAACTTCGCTGAAAGGACGCCGATGGCCGAGTTCGTCAAGTGGTTGTTGGTGTCCAGGTGGGCTTGGCCGGGCAGCCATTTCCCGGGTTGGACATACCACAGCACACTCGCGCATTCATCATGGACCATCGGAACGAGCCATGCGCGCATCAGCACATACGCCCAGATGATGATCACAAGCCCGAGGTAGGGCAGCAGATCCCTGCGGTCGTTCATCGCGGTGTTTCGCCGGACAAGATCGGCATACTACGCCCACGACACCCCGCTTCGCGCCGGCCCGAACGGTCAATGCAACACCTCCCGTATCCGAAGCCGCGCGCTGTCCAGCGAAAAGGTGCGGTAAGCCGGGTTATACAAGCCGAACTCGATACGTGCCGCACGCGTCCCGAGCCGCGGAAGATGTTCCGCCAGCGCGAATTCCGCGTCGTGCGATGAGCCCCGGAAGTGGTCCACCTGCACATGCCGGTCGTACGGCTTGCTGCCATCCTCCTCCTCCACATATGCATAGACGATGCTGTTGATCGTGCCGCGCGCGGATCGGATGCCCGAGGAGATCTCCAGTATCAGATCCATGCCCCGGTAGGGTCGGGCGTCCGCTCGCCAGAACGTCCGGAACTCATCCGATGACATCGGTGAGGAAAAGACGGAATCAAGCAGGATGCGCGTGCGAAGGGGTTCCGTACGCTCCATCAGGTTGATGCGGCCACCACCACCCTTCGCGATCGTGCGGAACCCGGTAGGCGCCGCATTGCTCGTGGTGTCGATCATCAGCAGATCGCACACCGGCTGCGGGAACCCGAACTGGTCGAGCGCGTTCAGCCGGAGACCATGGGCATGCGAGCCGAATGCCCAGGTGGACTTTGCCCGGAATTCCTGCGCTCCAACGATCAAGGGTCTATCCGTTCTCTTCTGGCGTTCGGCCACGATCCGGTAGAACTCCGCCGGTATCGCCTGGTCCGGCCAGCAGGCAGTGAAATCCAGATTGGCACGACGTGCTTCTCTCAGTGGAAGCAACAGGAGCCCTGTGGCCAGAGCCCGCGCCCATGACCATCGCGCACCGATCATGTCAACGGACAAAGCCACGAGCATCACGATCGGCTGCACCAGATACAGCGCGGCCCTGTCCGTGGGCAGGCGCGATCCGAGCAGGACGGACGATAGTGTTTGCCCAAGAGCATCGACGAACAATACCGTCAGCAGGAGCGCAACGGCCATGGTGGTGCCCCGGCTCTCCGGCCCAACAGCACGCGCGGACCACAACCCGATCGAGCACAGCGTGAGCACAGCAAGTACAAGAGCCCAGGGTGCGCTCCAGCTGTCCATCACCTGGCCCGCGACCGAGGCGAGCGTTCCTTGGAAGTAGCCGGCTCCCGTGCCCGCGTACAGCGCGCCGTTCTCTTTCAACCCCAATGCGAAAAGGACCGCCGCCGCCCACGGCACAACGCCAAGAAGAACGACCGGGACCAGTCGACGTGGTGCCTGACGCAGCGCCTTGTCCCGCAGGACAAACGCGCCGAGCGCAGCGAGCACACCCGCGAGGACCATCAGCATCGACAACAAGGACCACAGGGAAAGTGCCAAGCCCACCAACGCGAACAGCAGATCGCGGTATGCGCGCTC
>JAGODO010000123.1:2637-9891 GCA_017998165.1 Flavobacteriales bacterium
ATCAGGTCCACCTCCAGCTCCCCACTGAGCATCTGCCGTTCGAACTCATCGTTCTCCCCCACGTAGCTGCTGATCATCTTCCTGATCTGTCGCGTTTTCAGCAACAGGCCCAGCCCGAAGTCGTCCACGCCGGCATTGTTGCTGATGCAGGTGAGATCCCGTACGCCCTTGCGCACCAAGGCGGCGATGAGGTTCTCCGGTATCCCGCACAGGCCGAACCCCCCGACCATCAGCGTCATTCCATCCGTCAACCCTTCGAGAGCGGCGTCCGCGTTGGCGACCGTCTTGTTCATGTGCTTCATCCCGGTTTGTCGGGACGCCGAATGTACCCGGATATCCGCGTCGTGGATCACCGGACCGGCCACGTCCAGCAGCACCTGCCAAGGTCCTCCGGGCGGTCAGCGGATCACGGTCACGTGACCGGTGAGGTCGTGCTTCTTGCGTGTGATGCCTTCGACGATATGGGCACGGTATGCGTACACCCCCAGCGGCGCATCCGCCCCGCCAACGCTGCCATCCCAGCCCTCCGTCGGGTTGTTCGTCGTGTACATCACCTTGCCCCAGCGGTCATAGATCTCCATGTCGAAGGTCTGCAGATCGATCACCTTGCCCCAAGGCTGCCAGAGGTCGTTGATCCCATCCCCGTTCGGAGTGAAGGCGTTCGGGGCCCAATAGGCGTATTCCTGCGGCTTCAAATGCGCGATGAGCGTATCCGGCTCGAAGAAGCGGATCTCGAAGTCCCGCTTGGTGGAATCATTCGTGTTCGGCTGGTTGCGCTTCACCTCCCAGTAGACGAAGTCGAAGAACGGGTCGGGCGTCACATCCACCCCGATCGGCACATCCTGCCCCACGCTCGCCAACGCCGGGAAATTGGAGTACTGCTGCCCGTTGAACGTGATGGTGGCCGTGTTCTGCGGATCGGTCATCAGGACAACCGGATACTGGATGGGCGGCTTGAAGTAGGCGATGATCGTGTCCGTGGTGGTAAAACGGAAACTCACCAGGGAGTCGATCATCGAGGGCAGGAACACATGGTTGTTCGCCTCCCAGTGGTCAAAGCCCCAACCGGCCTCGGCGATGCCCTCCATCTGTGTATCGATGCCGCCGTAGTAAACGCCCGTGAACGGATACGTCTGGAACACCTCTGAATTCACGCGGATCTTGCCGCTCAGCGGGGGCTCCACCTCGAAGACGACGTTGAACGGCCCCTCGAGGTCGTAACAATCCACCATGCCCTCCTGTGTGGTGACACAACGCGCGTCGATGAAGTCCCGCAACTCCTGCACGCCCTGCTCCCAAGCCGCCATCGTCGTCCCCCAACGCGCCACCTGTGCCGGCATCTCGGGGGTGACCATCGCGAGCAGGCTGTCCAGATGGGCGTTCATCGTCGCACAGCTGAACAAGGTGTTACCGAGATCGATGTACCTGTTCACGTAGTAGTTGTACACCATCTCGTTCTCGTTGATCAGCTTGTTCAGGATCAACGTGTGGCCCTGGCCGCCCGGATCGCCCAGGTCCTCCACGGTGCAGGGGTCTGCGTTCGCGCTCTGGTCGGGGATACCCGTGAAATTCCCGTAATGCCCGAAGGTGGCATCCTCGTCCCACAGGGCGTACCCCCATTTCTTGTGCTCGCCCGTCGGGTCGATGCCTTTCCACCAGATGGTGTTCCAGTTCAGCCAGTCAGCGCATACGCAGTAGCTGTTCAGGCAGAAGTAGTCGATCAGGCTCTTCCAGTTGTAGCGATCATCGACATAGGCGAATGCCGCCGCATCCCCCATGTCGTTGGCGTTGATGTAGCCCAGCAGCGCGTCCCAATCGGCTTGTGCGGCCCCACCACCGAACTCGTTCCAAGTGCCGCCCCAGGTCTTGATGCAGTAAATGTCATTCTCGCCCTGGTCGTAGTATTTCTGGAAGAAATCACCATCGTCCACCTTCTCGCGCATGTCATAAACGCCCCAGTACTGCGCGTTCACATAGAGTACGGCCGGCTCATAGCTGCGCTCATCCAGCCGGAGGTTGCCCAACTGCGAGAGGGACTGCACGTACGGATCACGGATGTGCGCGGGCTGCCCGGGGCCGAAGGGGCAGTTGTCACCGGCCAGCGCTTTGATGATCAGGCGCTGGTATTTCTGGCGATCGGACCCGCGGAAGATGGGGTAATGGATGGCGTCGTTGTAGCCGGATTGATCCCGCGTCACGTAATCGAATCCGCGCTGATCGTACGCCCAACTGTCCTGCCCATGCTCGTTGAACTGGCCCACGGCCTCATCACGCAGCACGCCGTCCGGACCGAAGTACTCGAACGATCCAAAGGGCTGGATGCCGCCATTCCCACCCAACAGTTCCTCGAGCTGGTCGCCCGCGACGCTCAATACGGCCACGCCATGCGTCACACCGATGAAGTAGCTGTTGGTTTCCGTGAAGCTGGGCGGGACTCCGGGGCTACCGCTGAAGCACGCCGCCCTGATGACCGTGCTGCTGGCCACGTTGATGGGAGCCGCGTAAGCCGTGGAGGCGGCCGTGGGCTCCGTCCCATCGACCGTGTAGCGGATAGTGGCACCGGCCGGGCCGGTGATGGTCACCGTTTGTGCACCGGCGTAGAATCCGGCCGCAGGGGAAAGCTGGGGGCGCTGCTCATACTCCGGGATGGCTGCTCCGTTCGCCGCAGCGGGCGTGGTGGCCGTCAGCGACCATGGTCCGCTGCCGTCCGGCACACGGCTCCGGCTCTGGTCCAATTTGGTCCGTACCGTCAGCTGATACTGGTCCAGGATCGTTCCGCCCCCATCGGCCAGAACGATGAAGTCCTCCGAGGTCTGGTTCAGTTTGAAGTTGGTGCAGTAGTACCCTCCGTACTGGCCGTTCCAGCCGGAAGCGAGCACCACCAAGTGCCCGTTCGCCGGAACGGACGCACCCGCCGGAAAAGCCCATTTGGTGGGGTTGCCGGGGTCATCGCTCAAATGGTAGCCGCTGAGGTCCACGGCCGCGCCCGTGGTGTTGAAGATCTCCACCCAGTCCTCGTTGTCACTGCCCCCGTTGAACGGGTCCGTAACGGCGATGCCGTTCTGGTTGGAAACACAGACTTCGTTCAGGACCACCTGCGCGTGGAGCGCCTGCGCCACCGCACACACGGACAGTGCCACAAGGGTCTTCGATAGGTTCATGCCGTTCAAATGGTCAAGCGTGCCAAGTTAACAGAAGGGGGCGGTACGGAACATGCTGACGGACATACGGTTCGCGACATGTTCCAGCCTCTTCTTGGAGACGCACGTGAAGTTGACGTCAACGGGACGTTCCGGAAGCCTCAGCCGTTGCCTCAACGGGGGTCGGAACGACCGGCGGTCCTGCCCGCCGCTCGGGAGTGCGTTCACTCCGTGGCGTTCAGGTCCTGGCCGGCGTAGTAGCCCGTATCGATGTCGAGCATCAGCTTGGCGTGCAGGGTGATCTGCCCCGAGTGGTAGCTGAAGTGCTCTACGACGTGCAGCACGATGGCCAGGCCCGTCTCCCGGTATCCCTGTACGCTCCATGTGCGCTCCAGGTCCGCTTGTCCCAGACCACCTATCACATCGTACGCATAGGCCAATGTGGCGTCCAGCCTTTCGCGCAGTTCGCGCTTCCCGATGGGACCGGTTTCATTGAACTCGTCATCCCTGCGGCGATGGTCCGGCCGGTTGCCCAAGGTGCTGCTGATCCACTGGCCCACATTGCCGCACAAGTGCAGTACCAGGTTGCCCACGCTGACCACATGCGCGTTCGGGCGGCACCAGAGCTGTTCCTCGCTCAACAATTGTACGCAGTAGCGTATGCGCTCCTGCCCCTCGCGCAAGCGACGGATCGCTTCGGTGCTCACCAGCGCTTCCATTCCGGACATGCGGTGAATCTAGCATCGCCGGAAAAAGCGACGGCGGTGCGCAGGTGCGCACCGCCGTCCTCGCTGTTCGTCTGCCGGTCCCCTCAGGCCGCCTTCTTCAGGCTGTCCGCGCTGGCGGTCGCAGGCTTGTACCCGCTGCCGATGTGCTGGTCCAGGAACTTCTCCATGGCGCCATAGAAATCGAAGCGGTTCTCCTCGTTGTGGAACCCGTGGCCTTCATTGTCCTTCACCATGTACTCCACGGTCACGCCACGCTTCTTCAGGGCCTCGACCACCTGGTCGCTCTCGTTCACGTTCACACGCGGGTCGTTGCGGCCCTGTGCGATGAAGAGCGGGCATTTGATGCGGTCCACGAAGAAGACCGGCGAGGCCGCGCGCATCATCACGCTGTCCGCCACCGGATCGCCGACCATCTCATAGAACATCTTGCGGCCCGGCTCCCAATAGGGCGGGATCGTATTCATGAAGGTGAACATGTTGCTCACGCCCACATAGTCCACCGCGCATGCGTAAAGCTCCGGCGTGAAGGTGATGCCGGCCAGCGTGGCATAACCGCCGTAGCTGCCGCCGTAGATGGCCACGCGTGCCGGATCGGCGACCCCCTCCTTCACCAGCCAGGCCACACCATCGCTGATGTCGTCCTGCATGGTCTTGCCCCACTGCTTGAAACTCTTCTCCCAGAAAGCGCGGCCGTAGCCTGTGCTGCCACGGAAATTCAACTGCAGCACGGCGTAGCCGCGGTTGGCCATGAACTGCACCTCGGGATCGAAGCCCCAGCCATCGCGTGCCCACGGTCCGCCGTGCGGATTGATCACCACCGGCAGGTTCTTCGCTTCGCGCCCTTTGGGCAGGGTCAGGTAGCCATGGATGGTGAGCCCATCGCGGCTCTGGAAGGTGATCGGCGTCATGTCGGCCATCTGGTCCTCCTTCAGCCATGGGGTGCGATCGCACAACAGCGTGGCCTTCTCCTGTCCATCCGCATCGTAGTAGAAGCGGCCCGTGACCTTGTCACTGCCCACCCAGACCGTGCGCTTCGTCTCATCGTCGCTCTCGCTGGCCACGCGCACCTCCATGCCCGGGAACTGCGACCGCAAGCGCTCGTACATCTTCTTGGTCTCATCGTCCAGGAAGACCATTTCCTCCTTCTCGCCCTGATAGCCCGCCGTGGTGAGCACCTTCCGCTTGCGGCTGAAGCTCAGGCCACCATCGTCATAGTCCTTGTTCGAATAGACCTCCTTGACCTCCTTCTTCCCGGCGATGTCCCACTCAGCGCTCGCGGTCTTGTCACGCCCGTTCAGGTTGCTGTTCACGTAGCAGTTCACATTGTCGAAGGTGAAGAACATCGGATTCCAGGAATCCTTGAAGCTCACCGTCATGTACTCGGCGAAAGGTTCTTTTTCCGAAGCGCGGTAGAACCAGTTCGTGTTCACGCCGTCCGTCTTGCTGGCGAAACGGATCACGCCATTGTGGTCCGTGACGTAGTTCTCGTAGTTCGGCGTGTTGTCCAGCGCCTGCGTCATGCTGCCGGTGGCGATGTCCACATACCAGGGATCGAACACCTCCGGATTGCGCTTGTTCATCACGAGAAGCACGGTGTTCTCCCGTCCGGCCAGCCCGCGCAGGTCGTCCTGCACCCCGGCACGCACGCCCTTCTCCGGCGTCAGGGCCTTCACGTCCTTACCGTCCGTGCTCGCGCTGAACACGATGAAGTTCTCGTCGCCATTGATATCGCGCGAGTAGATAAGGCGGTCGTTCTTCCAGAAGTAGCTGCTCACGTCGCGTACCGTGTCCGTCGTCACCTGTGTGGCCGTGCTGTCCCCCACCTTCTGAACGAAGAGGTTCATGCGGCTCTTCCAAGGCGCACGGAAGGCGAAGTAGTTCCCGTCCGGGCTGATCTGGAACCCGCTTTTTTCCGGGTTGCGGAAGAAGTCCTTCATTTCGATCACCGGGGGCGGGGCCTCCATGGCCATGGCCGGAGAGTTCATGGTCTCCTGCTGACCGCATGCGGCGAGGAGCATCAGGCCTGCCGAAGCGGACCCGATCGCGATGTGTTTGTTCATGCTTGTGCCGAAAAGTGTGTTGGGGGGAGGGAGCCGCAAAGATGGCCGCTTACCGCCGTGCTCCGATCGCCCTTGATGAGCGGTTGGTGGTCATGCCGAACGGCCGGTCACTCAGCGCACATAGCGCGCTACGCGCACCCACGGGTCCGCCTGTCGCTCGTCGGCCCACCGGAATCCGGCGATGACCGGTCGCGCTGCCTCTTCCTGTGGCGCGGCCAAGTAGACGACGATCATCTCGCTGGCTTCCTCCTCTCCCTGCGCCTCTGTCGCATCATTGTACCGCTCGGACCAGGCCTGTGACCAAGGGGGCCGTTCATCCCGGGAGCGGTCCAAATGGGCCCAGAGCGTGGTCTTGTACCAGAACGGCCGGGTCAGTATCGGGAAGGCTCGCGACGTGCTCTGCCAAGCCTTCACCTGTGCCGCGACCAACGACGGGCGTTGGTCGTTCCGCTTCCAAGGCGTGAAGGTGGCCAGCATCGCCAGAACCCCCAGGACCGGCGCGAGCATCGTCGTACGTGGCGCTTTGAACACGTGTCCGAGGCCATACCCCGCCGCGACGTAGAAACCCGGACTCGCGAACAGCAGGTAGCGGTCCACGTAGGCCGGCACCCAAGGCTGAATGAGCCACAGCCCGAGGAGCGGAACCAGCCACCAGAGCAACGCGAAGCGCAACGCGGGCGGCGTGAGCCTTTCGCGCACGACCACCGCCAGGAGCGGCGCCAGCAGCAGAATGGTGACCACGGGCTGATTGCTCCAGCGCCGCACCATGTGCCAGATCTCCTCCGGCCCGTGCGGTCTCACCCAGGTGCCTTGCGTGATGCTCTCTCCAGCGCGTTGGAAGAAAATGAGCGCATACGGCAGGAAGGCCGCTACGGCGACCAGCGAAGATACCAGCACGCGCCGCCGGCCCTCGCGCAACCCGGGCAACAGCACCACGCACAGACAGCAGAGCCCGATGATCAACCAGGCGAAGAAATGCGTCCATGCCAGGGCGGTGAATACCATGGCGAGCATTCCCGTGGATAGCCGCGTTGACCCTGCAGGACCGCGAACCACCAACCACATCGCCAGAGCGGTCAGCAGCAACAACAGCGAATACGCCCGCACCTCGTGCGCGTAAGCGTACTGGTGGTTGCTGAACATGAAGAGCAGACAGGTGATCAACGCCGTCTTCCGATCGCCCAACGCCCGGCCCAACAGAAAAAGCGGCCAGACGGTGAGAACACTGAACAACGCCGACGGCACACGCAACCAGGCTTCCTCCAAAGGTGCGCACCCGATCCAGGCCTTGATGAGCAGGAAATAGAACGGAGGATTGTTCTCGGT
>JAGODO010000405.1 GCA_017998165.1 Flavobacteriales bacterium
CGGGCAGGATGGACATCGCCAGGGTGAGGCCCGTGAGCAAGCTGTCCAACAACGATCCACTGCGCGCATAGGCCACGGCCCACAGGGCGAGGAAGACCACCACGCCCACGATGGCCATATTCCGCACGAAGCGCGTGATCTGCTGTTGCAACGGCGTGGGCGGCACTTCGATCGCTGCGAGCGAGGTACTGATCTTGCCCAGCTGCGTGCCCTTGCCCACGGCCGTGACGCGATAGACCGCGAGACCCGAGACCACCTGTGTGCCCTTGCTCACCTTGGCCAGCTCGGGATCGTCCGCACTGCGCGCAACAGCGAACGCTTCGCCGGTGAGGATCGATTCGTTCACACTGAAATCGTTGCTCTGTACGATGATGCCATCGGCGGCGAGCAAGCTGCCCTCTTCGGCCACCGAATGATCGCCCACCACCACATCTTCCACCGCGACTTTCACCACAGCGTTGCTGCGGATCACCGTCGCCTGCGCCTCACTGAAGGCGTGTAGTGCGTCGAGCGCTTTCCGGCTCCGCGAATCCTGGTAGATGGAGATGGTGGATACCAGCACGATGGCGCCCACCATGAAGCCGGCTTCGGTGCGTTGGCCCAGGACGAAGTAGATGATGCTCGTGGCGAGCAGCAGCAGGAACATGGGTTCCAGCACTGCGCCTTTCACCGCCGACCAGAGCGTGCTGCGGGCCTTGTCGTCAATCGCATTGCGGCCATGCTTCGCCCGCGCCGCGATCACCTCGGGATCCGTGAGACCCGCGAACGGGAAGGGGTTGGAGGGCATCAGCCGTCAAGGTAGTATCGCTGGGCCGGGTCGGATCAGGTATCCCTCTCGCGGACGCGCCCGACCCATGTCAGATCCTGCGGCCTCATGACCAGCACGGTCACGAGGCCCCAAATGGTGATGAGCACCCCCATGGCACCGACCGCTGCGCGTGTGGCCGCATCGCAGGTGAAGGCGATATCCACCGTGGCGTGGAAGATCGCGACGACCAGCAGGCTGCCCCGCGAGCTGTTGAACAGCCAGGTCAGCAGCACACTGCCCGTGAGCAGGCTGAACAACCAACCGGCGATGCCCGCCGCATCCATGCCCACGTAGCCGGGCCTGTACAGGAACAAGGGCCAATGCCACAAGGCCCAGAAAAGTCCAAGAAGCGCGGAGGCCCTCAGCGCGTTCATACGCTGCTGCATGCGGGGCAGTGCGAAACCCCGCCAGCCGACCTCTTCCCCGAAACCGAAGAAGAACACGTTGTAGAGCAGCAGCGCGAACAAGCCCATCCCGGGGAACTCCCGGTTACGCAAGATGGCCATCGCGTCCATTTCCCGTGCGCCCAGGAGCATGGCCGCGACCAACAGCGCGAAGGGTGCGAGCACGGCAACGAGCACCAGGACCGGTGAACGCACGTCGATCATGCTCCGCAGAAGTGCGCGCAAGCCGACGCGCCCTTTTGAAATACCGACGCACAGGAACGCGGCGATCATCGGCCCCAGGCCGCCAAGCGCATGGTTCAGTGGCAACACCGGAAGCCAAGTGATCCCGATGGCTGGCAACCAAAGCGGCGACCAGACCATCCATGAGATCCCGTATGCGAGCAAGAAGAATCGGAGAAGGGGCAGCATCATCCCCATGCTGTCCACTCGGGAAAGGTCACTGCGCCAAGTAGCCACCATCCACATTGTAGTACGAACCGGTCACGAACGATGATCGGTCCGAGGCGAGCCACAGGATCAGTTCAGCTACTTCCGATGCGGTCCCCAAGCGCTGCATCGGATGCATGGCCGCTATGCCCTTCATCTGCTCTTCGCTGAGGTTCTTGTCAAGAAGGGGTGTTCTTATGAACCCGGGTCCTACGGCATTCACACGGATGCCTTGCGTGGCGTATTCCAACGCGGCGTTCTCGGTAAGCCCCACCACGCCGTGCTTGGCCGAGACGTAGGCGCTGCTCAAGGGGAAGCCGACCTTGCCGAGGATGGAGGCGATGTTCACGATGGAGCCACCGCCGTTCTTCAGCATCGCGGGGATCTGGTAGCGCATGCCGTAGAACACGCCGCTCAAATTGATGGCGATCACCCGGTCCCAACCGTCGATGGGATACTCGCCCACCGGGGCTGCCGGCCCACCGATGCCCGCGTTGTTCACAGCGATATCGAGCCGACCGTACCGCTTCACCGTTTCACTCACAAGTCGCTCGCATTCGGCGGGCTTTGATACATCGGTCTTCACCACGAAGCCCTTCCCCCCCTCCCTTTCGACCAGTGCCAGCACGCGGTCCGCGCCGGCCGTATCCATGTCGACCAAAACGACGCTGGCACCGTTGCCGGCGAAAAGCAGGGCGGTGGCCTCGCCGATACCGGAGCCTGCGCCCGTAACGAGCGCGATCTTGTTCTTCAGCATGTCATGGAACGTTTTCCGATGATTGTAAGGTCGTGAGCTGAGGTTCCTGCGAACCTGACGACGGTCAGCCGCGCGTATACCTTCCATCCGCGCACCACATCCATGAACAGATCCCGCTCCGCAGAGCGGCCCGTGAAGCGGCGTTCGCCTCTCATGCATGGCCGGCCCACTGCTCAGCCTTCCACAGTTGCCCCGACTGATGACGGACCCGGGGCGGGAATGCCCCAACCCGCAGGGAACGTGGAACACGAGCCTCGTATGCGGTTCAAACAGGCCAGGCTCTGTGAAAGGATAC
>JAGODO010000124.1 GCA_017998165.1 Flavobacteriales bacterium
GGTGAACAAGGTGCTCGTTGACTGGGCGCGGAAGTACAACGTGCCGATCATCGCCAGCAACGACAGCCACTACGTGGACCAGGACGATGCGAACGCGCACGACATCCTGCTCTACGTGAACACCGGCGAGAAGCAGAGCACACCCAAGGCCATGGACGGCGATGACGAGGGCTCGCAAAAAGGCAAGCGCTTCGCCTTCCCCAACGACGAGTTCTTCTTCAAGACGCAGGCCCAGATGGCCGCGACTTTCCACGACCTGCCCGAAGCCCTCGACAACACGGGCATGATCGTGGACAAGGTGGAAATGCTGAAGCTGAAGAAGGACATCCTCCTGCCCCACTTCCCCATCCCGGAAGGCTTCGCAGACCAGGATGAATTCCTGCGGCACCTGACCTATCAAGGTGCAGCACGACGCTATCTATCCAACTCTCCCAGCATTGTCACGCCGAGCAATGGCGAAGCGATACTGCACAGCGCGCAAAGCGAGCGAGCAGTCGAGGCGCGAGATGGTGTTGTGGAAAGCCCCTCGACTGCGCTCGGGGTGACAGGTCAGGTAGATCGTGGACTCACCGGCGGCATCGATTCACTCGATCCGAAGATCAAGGAGCGCTTGGACTTCGAGCTGTTCACCATCAAGACGATGGGCTTCAGCGGCTACTTCCTCATCACGCAGGACTTCATCAACAAGGGCCGCGAGATGGGTGTGCTGATCGGTCCCGGCCGCGGATCGGCGGCGGGCAGCGCGGTGGCGTATTGCATCGGCATCACCAACATCGACCCGATCAAGTACGACCTGCTGTTCGAGCGTTTCCTCAATCCGGACCGCAAGAGCATGCCCGATATCGATACGGACTTCGATGACGAAGGCCGACAGAAGGTGATCGACTACGTGGTGGAGACCTACGGCCGCAACCAGGTGGCGCAGATCGTCACCTACGGCAGCATGGCGGCGAAGAGCAGCATCCGCGATGTGAGCCGCGTGATGGACCTGCCACTGAGCGAGGCCGATCGCCTGGCGAAGCTCGTTCCGGAACGTCCGGGCATCGAGCTGGAGCGCGTATTGCGCGCGCCTTTTGACGGCGAAGGCAGCTTGAAGCAGAAGGAGAACTTGAGCAGCGACGAGATCGCGAACGTGAAGCAGCTGCGCGAGATCCTCGAAAGCGGCGAGCTCACGGCCGACGTGCTGCGCGAAGCGGAGAAAGTGGAAGGCAGCGTACGTGGCACCGGCGTGCATGCGGCGGGCATCATCATCGCGCCGAGCGATCTCACGGACATCATCCCTGTCTGCACCTCGAAGGAATCGACGCTGCTGCTCACGCAGTACGACGGAAAGGTGATCGAGGACGCGGGCGTGATCAAGATGGACTTCCTGGGGCTGAAGACGCTCACGATCATTCGCGATGCATTGCGCATGATCGATGCGAACCACGGGATACGGATCGACATCGACGCCATCCCGCTCGACGATGCGAAGACCTACGAGCTCTACCAGAAGGCCCACACGAACGGGACCTTCCAGTTCGAAAGCGTCGGCATGCAGAAGTACCTGCGCGAACTGAAGGCTGACCGCTTCGGCGACCTCATCGCCATGAACGCGCTGTTCCGGCCGGGCCCGCTGGAATACATACCGACCTTCATCAAGCGCAAGCACGGGCTGGAGAAGATCACCTACGATCTGCCGGAAATGGAGGATCTCCTGAAGGAGACCTACGGCGTAACGGTGTACCAGGAGCAGGTGATGCTGCTCAGCCAGAAGCTCGCGGGCTTCAGCAAGGGCGATGCGGACGTGCTGCGCAAGGCGATGGGCAAGAAGGACCGCGCCACGCTGGACAAGATGAAGGGCAAGTTCCTCGAAGGCACCGCCGCGAAGGGACTGGACCCCAAAGTCTGCGCGAAAGTGTGGACCGACTGGGAGGCCTTCGCGCAATACGCCTTCAACAAGAGCCACAGCACCTGCTACGCCTTCGTGGCCTACCAGACGGCCTGGCTGAAAGCGAACTACCCGGGCGAGTACATGGCCAGCGTGCTCACACACTCTGGCGGGCAGATCGATAAGATCACCTTCTTCATGGAGGAATGCCGCCGCATGGGCATCCATGTGCTCGGGCCGGACGTGAACGAGAGCGGCCTGCAGTTCAGCGTGAACAAGCAAGGCCAGATCCGATTCGGGCTCGGTGCCGTGAAAGGCGTTGGCGAGGCAGCCGTGGAAGCGATCAATGCCTCGCGCACGGCAGAAGGGCCTTTCACCAGCGTGTACGATATGGTGCGCCGGGTGAACCTCCGCGCACTGAACAAGAAGGCCATGGAAAGTCTGGCGTACGCCGGTGCCTTCGATTCACTGAAGGCACAGCGCGCCCACTTCTTCCACAGCCTCGGCGAAGGCAAACCGATGTGGCTAGAAACCCTGATGCGCTACGGCCAACAACATCAGGACGGCGCGGATTCCGCTCAGGTGAACATGTTCGGCGAAGCGGACAATGCCGCCGGGATCCCCGAGCCGGCATTCCCGGCCATCGAGGGTTGGAGCGCGCTGGAACAATTGCACTACGAGAAGGAAGTGGTCGGCTTCTACCTCAGCGGACATCCGCTCGATGACCATCGCTTGGAGATCAAGCACCTCTGCAAGAACACGCTCAGCCAGCTCAGTGACCTGAAACAGCTCGTTGGCTTGGAAGCTTCGTTCGTCGGCATCATCACCAAGGCCGAGCACCGCATCGCCAAAAGCGGCAAACCCTTCGGCAGCTTCTCCCTGGAAGACCACAACGGCGCGCACGACTTCATGCTCTTCAGCGAGGACTACATGAAGTACAAACTCTACCTGCAAACGGGAACCTTGCTCTTCGTGAAGGGCCGCGCGATGGAGCGCACCTGGGGCCGCGACGAGGGCCAACTCGAGTTCAAGATCAGCAGCATGGACCTGCTGAGCGATGTGCGCGAGAAGTACTTCACCAAGCTCAGCCTGCGTATCGAGGCCGAACGCGTACACGACGACATGACGCGCGAACTCGCTTCGCTCTTCAGGGAGCACCCCGGCAAGTGCCGAGTGAATGTGTCGATCTTCAGTGCTGCCGAGAACGTGAACGTGGACCTGAACGCCAAGGGCGCTACTGTGGCCGTGACGGAAGGATTGATGGACCGGCTGGGGGCGATGGCGGATGTGGAGGTCCGCCTAGGCTGAAGCTTCGGCGGATGCGATGAGGTTGGGGTGATCTGACCTCATCCAACAGGCACGCTCAACCTGTTGGGGAACGGGAGCCACCTGTCACAGCGCTTAGCTGCCCAACTGTCAGCCCATTTGGTCGTGGCAGGGACATTGAAGACCCGCACCCGACCGCACACCTTTGCCCGCTCCTCGACTGCGCTCGGAGTGACAAGGCGCGGTCGAGGACAATTGGGCGGTTGAAAAGTTGAAGCAGTTCAAGGGGCACCGTCCCGAGAGACCTTCAACTTTGCCGCCGCAAGAAAGACCAGTCAGAAACCAAACTCGGAGACCCCGGTTCTCCGCTTCGACAAGACCGGGATAGACATGGCACTGGAATTCACCGACAGCAACTTCCAAGAACTGGCCCTGAACAGCGATAAGCCCGTCCTCGTGGACTTTTGGGCGGAATGGTGCGGCCCCTGCCGCATGGTGGGCCCCGTGGTGGAAGAATTGGCCAAGGAGTACGATGGCCGCGCTGTGATCGGCAAGCTCAACGTGGACAACAATCCGCAGGTGGCCACCAAGTATGGCATCCGCAGCATTCCCACCATCCTGTTCATCAAGAACGGTGAAGTGGTGGACCGCAGCGTAGGTGCCGTGCCCAAGGCGACCCTCGCCGGGAAACTGCAAGGGCAGATGGCCTGAGCAGACCTGCCAACAAGATCGAACAAGCCCTCCGGCGAACCGGGGGGCTTGTCGTTCTTTGTAGCGATGCCCATGGAAGCTGAATGACGCTTCGGCGGGCTCAGCGTGACCATTCACCATGCCCATCGATAACAAAGAGATCCAGGCGCTGAGCCAGCTGGAGTTCAAGGCCCGCCAGGTGGTGGAGGGCTTCCTGGCCGGCCTGCACAAGAGCCCGTTCCACGGCTTCAGCGTGGAGTTCGCCGAGCATCGCATCTACAATCCCGGCGAGAGCACGCGCCACATCGATTGGAAGCTCTACGCCAGAACGGACAAGCTCTTCGTGAAGCGCTACGAGGAGGAGACCAACCTGCGGTGCCAGTTGGTGATCGATGCGAGCAGCTCGATGTACTACCCACAACTGAAGCCGGGGGACACGGAGAGCCTGAACAAGATCCGCTTCAGTGTTTACGCCGCAGCCGCGCTTACCGCGCTCATGCGCAAGCAGCGTGATGCCGTCGGCCTCACCGTGTTCACCGATGAAGTGAAGGTGGCCGAGCAGGCGCGCAGCAATGCCGTTCACCTGAAGCACGTGATGACGCATCTGGAGAACCTGCTCGCGGTGGATGCCCCGGCGCATGGGCAGAAGACCTCCATCGTTGAAGCGCTGCACGACATCTCCAACCGTGCCCCACGCCGCTCACTGGTGGTGATCCTCAGCGACATGCTCGACGGCACGGATCAGGCCGCGATGTTCGACGCACTCCAGCACCTGCGCTTCAACAAGCACGACGTGATCCTCTTCCATGTTGTGGACCGCAGCAAGGAGCTGGAACTCCAATTGGAAGACAGGCCCTACACCTTCGTGGACCTGGAGAGCGGCGAGCAGGTGAAGGCCCACCCCGCAGAAGTGCGCGATGCCTACCGTACGGCCATGGCCGACCATTGGCACCAGCTGAAGCTGAAATGCGGCCAGTACCGCATCGACCTGGTGGAGGCTGACATCAACAAGGGATTCTCCCCTATCCTCCTGGAGTTCCTGTTGAAAAGGGCGCGTCTGTACTGAGTTCGGTTGTCGGTCAGGTTGTCGGTTGTCGGTTGTCCATCGTCTGGGCGCCTGCGCCAAAGCGCTTCGTAGACGGCGCGCTGCCGACCACCCCTGCGCGAAGTCACCTCGTGCGAAACAAGGTGCTTGCAAGCCACTGAGCATAGCGCGCTTGTGCTACCCAGCCGGACAACGGTCAACTGATAACCGACATCGATTTGCTCGGATCATCCGTACGGCTACATTTGCCCCGCTTTTGGGGAAACCCACTGGCCAACGGTTCGGTAGTTCAGCTGGTTAGAATGCCGCCCTGTCACGGCGGAGGTCGCGGGTTCGAGTCCCGTCCGGACCGCAGGAAATGAAGCCCCTTTCGAGGGGCTTCGTTGTTTTCAGGAGAACCCTCACAGTAGGGCGCTCTTGTGCCTCAGGAAAGCTGCGAAGACAGCGCGGCCTTCACCCCATCGTACCATTCGTCGCGGAGGATGCTGAGCACGATGCTGCTGCGCCGCCCCCCGTCCGCATCTGGCATGTGGCTGCGCAGGATGCCTTCCACCGTGCAGCCGATGCGCTTCATGGCCGCGATGCTGCGCTCGTTGTTCGCATCAGCACGGAACTCCACGCGCTCCAGACCGCATGTCTCGAAGGCGAAACACAGCAGCAGGAACTTGCAGTGTTTGTTCAGTCCCGTTCCTTGGAACGCCTTGCCGTACCACGTGTAGCCGAGCTGGGCGGTGCCGAACACGGTGTTGATGTCGTAGAACCGGGTGCTTCCCGCGTACGATCCGGTCCGCTTGTCGAACACGATGAAGGGATACTCGGTGCCTTTGGCGCGCGCTGCCAAGGCCGTGCGGAGATAGGTCGCCAGTCCTTGAGGACCGATGGCACGTTGCAAAGAGTACGTCCAGATCTCCGGCTCGTTCAGCGAAAAGGGCAGCAGGTGCTCATGGTCATCCGGACCGAGCGGACGCAGGAGCACCGCATCATCTTCCAAGACATGCTCGGCCGAGGTGTCGATCCCGATCATGGCACCAAGGAACGAAGGATCACCCCTTGGCGATCTCGGCCAAGAACCGTTCGGCGTACTGCTTCACCTTGTGATCCCCAACCCCGCTCACCAGCCGGAACTCGTACACGTTCGTCGGGCGCTTCTCCGCCATGTCGATCAGCGTGGCATCGCTGAAGACGATGTACGCGGGCTTGGCGATCTCCTTGGCGATGACCTTCCGCAGGTCCTTCAACCGTTGCAGCAGATCCGCCGAGACGCCCGATGAAGGTTCTGTCGGTGGCGCCGCCGCCTGCTTCTTCGTCCGCTCCTGGCGCTCCTTGATCGTGTCGGGTGTAACGAGCCGTACCTCACGCTCACCGCGCAGGACAGCCTGGCCGGCATCAGTGACCTTCAAGTGGTAATGCGCCTTGTAATCGATCTCCAGCAGTCCGTACTGGATCATCTGCTGGAGGAACATCATCCATCCGAAGGCGCTCACATCACCGCCCGCGCCGAAGGTCTTCACCGTGTCGAACCGGTTCTCCGTGACTTCCGCCGAGCGCGTGCCTTTCAACACGTCGATGAGCACGCTCATGCCCAGCAGTTCCTTGCACCGGACGACGGCGCTCAACGCCTTCTGCGCGAGCAGCGTTCCGCTGAAGTACTTCGGCGGGTCCTTGCAGACATCACAATTCCCGCAGGGCTCCGCGGTCGTTTCGCTGAAGTAGCTCAACAGGATCGTGCGGCGGCACACCTGCGCTTCTGCGTACTCCTTCATGCGGTCCAGCTTCGCGATCAGGATCTTCTTGTACCGCTCATCCTCCACCTTCTCGATGTGGTACATCTGCCCCTGGACATCGGCGTAACTGTAGAACAGGATCGTCTCGGCCGCTCCGCCATCACGCCCCGCACGGCCGATCTCCTGGTAGTAGCTCTCCAGGTTTCCCGGCAGGTTGTAGTGGATCACGAAGCGGACGTCGCTCTTGTCGATGCCCATGCCGAAGGCGATCGTCGCGCAGATCACATGCAGCTTGCCACTGATGAACTCGTCCTGCACCTCATTGCGGTCTTCAGCTGTGCGCCCGGCGTGGTAGTAGTCCGCGCGCACCCCGATCTTCTGGAGCTTGGCCGCGAGCTTCTCCGTGGCGTCGCGACTTCCGCAGTAGATGATGCCGCACTTCCCCGCGTGGCGCGACATGATCCGCTCGATCGCCTTCCAGCGGTCCACGCCGGGAAGAACAGCCAACGACAGGTTCGGCCGATCGAAGCTGCTCACGAACATGCGTTCGTTCCGCATGCCCAGGTGCTGCGCGATGTCGCCGCGCACGGCACGGTCCGCGGTGGCCGTGAGCGCGATGACGGGCGTATAAGGGAAGCGCTGCTTGAGCGCGTTCAATCGCTTGTACTCCGGACGGAATGAATGGCCCCAACTGCTGATGCAATGCGCTTCGTCTATGGCGAAGAGCTTCACGTTCAGACGCGCGAGCCACTCCAGCACATTCGGCGAGAAGAGGCGCTCAGGCGAGAGGTACAACAACTTGATCTCCCCGTTCTCCAGACGCTCGTCGATCTCCCGTTCCTCATCGAAATTCAATGAGCTGTTGATGAAGGCCGCCGCGATACCGTTCGCCTGCAAGGCCTGCACCTGGTCCTTCATCAGTGCAATGAGCGGGGAGATCACGACCGTCAATCCATCCAGTGCAAGTGCCGGGATCTGGTAGCACAGGCTCTTCCCGCCACCGGTGGGCATAAGCACCACGGCATCCTTTCCGGAGAGCACATGCTCGATGATCTCCTGCTGTTGCGGACGGAAAGTCTTGTAGCCGAAGTGGCGCTCGAGGAGTTCGGAGGTTGCTGAGGACGTGACGGTTTCCATGGCGATCGCTGGCGGACAATGTAGCCGTAACGCCGGTGGGGCAAGCGGTTCGTGGCCCATGACTTCCGCCACATCGGTCAACATGCCCGTTCCATCCGACCACGTATCGCACGGCGCGGTACGCCTCGATAGCCTTGTTTCCGAAAACCTCCCGACCATGGCGATCCCTCCACGTACCATCGTTCCACTGGCGCTTCTTTCATGGGCTTCACTATGCGAGGCGCAGCTCGTACTCGACGAAACGTTGAGCCCGGAGTCGCTGGTGCAGAACGTCCTGCTCGGCAGTGGCGTCACCGTCAGCAACGTCACCTTCAACGGTGGGTCCGGAGCACAACCGAACGAGCAGCTCGGCTACTTCGATGGCAGCGAATGCGTGCTGGGCATGGACAGCGGCCTCTTTCTGTGTACGGGCAACATCAACATGGCGCTCGGCCCGAACAACTCCGGCAGCCTCTCGATGGAGCTGTCCTCCATTCCCCCGTACGATGATGACCTGGACAACGTGGCGGGTGATCCCTGCATGGATGTCGGCAGTCTGGAGTTCGACTTCGTGCCGACCGGTGATTCCATCTCCTTCAGCTACTCCTTCGCCTCCGAAGAATACTTGGAGTACGTGAACGCCGGCTATAACGACGCGTTCGGGTTTTTCCTCAGTGGTCCGGGCATCTCCGGTCCGTTCCAGAACGACGCGACGAACCTCGCCATGGTTCCCGGAACATTCTCGTACGTGAGCGTGAATTCGATCAACACCGGCAGCAACGCTTCATACTACCAGGACAACGGCAACGGATCCAGCGCGCCATACAGCACCGATCCGTTCTACTTCCAGTTCGACGGCTTCACCGTTGGCCTGACGGCACATGCCGCCGTGCAATGCGGGCAGACCTATCATATCAAGATGGCGATCGGTGACGTCGGAGACCCCAACTGGGACAGCGGCGTGTTCATCCTCGGGGGCACCTTCTCCTCCACCGGTGGTTCCGGTATTTCCATCGCTGCGAGCAGTGGAACACAGGACGTGGTTGAAGGATGTGACAGCGCGCTGGTGACCGTGACCCGAGGCAACACGTCGGGAGACCAGTCCGTGGACATCACCGTTACCGGAACCGCTTCCCCAACAACCGATGTGATGGGCGTACCTGCGAACGTCAACTTCGTCAATGGACAAAGCACGGTCACCTTCCCCATCTCATTCATCAACGACATGCTCATTGAGGGAGTGGAGCAGCTCGAATTGACCGTGAACATTCCCGGCTCGTGCGGAGGGCGAAGCAGCTCCACCGCAAGCATCACCCTACATGATGCGCCGGGCATCGAGGTGATCGCCGAGGATGTCCAAGGCACATGCTCCGGGGCGAGTATCCTCATCGAAGCGTCGGCTTCCGGTGGCAGCGGACCCTTGCAGTACGCATGGAGCACAGGCGGTGCGCTCCCTTTCGAAACGGTGATCGACCAGCCCGGTTCATACACCGTCGTGGTGTCGGATGTCTGCGGCACGGTCGCTTCCACGGTCGTGACGGTGATCGCCCCGTGCAGCATCGTCGTTCCGAACGTCTTCACCCCGAACGGAGATGGCTTGAACGATCGCTTCGAGATCACGGGCATCGAGTTCGTAACGAATCAAGTGCGGGTCTTCAACCGCTGGGGCATGGTGGTCTTTGAAGCCAGCAACTACCAGAACACCTGGACCGCGACGGGCGTGAGCGATGGCACCTACTTCTATGAGGTGATGGCGGATGGCCTGAATGAGCCGCTCACCGGTCATCTCACCATCCTCGACAACACGCATTGACCATGAGTGACCTCCGCACATGTCTCGTCCCGATGCTCAGCGCGTGCGCTTTCGCCGCGTGCGCGCAAGCCCCCACACTCGCGTGGCAGGCCTTCTTCGATGGGAACCTTCCTGGCCTCGATATCGCGAACGCACTTGTCGTGGCCCCGGACAATACCGTCTACGTTACCGGCGAAAGCGCGAACATGGCGCCGCAGGGAACCATCACCACGATCCGGTACGGCACAACGGGCGCCCAGCTCTGGGCCGACCATCCCTACGGGCCTTCGCAAGATGCCATCGACCGCGGTGCCGATATCGCGCTCGACGGGCTCGGCCACGTGTACGTCGCTGGCACCAT
>JAGODO010000406.1 GCA_017998165.1 Flavobacteriales bacterium
GCTGAGGGCGGTGAAAGAGGGATGGCGCCCGGCCGGTTCCGCTTGCGGGGCGCACTGGTCCTGCTCCTGCTCTCGACCCTGGCCCAAACCTCTCTGCACGCCCAGCAGGTGAAACCGGGGGTGGAACTGGACAAGGACCGGATCCTGATCGGCCAGCAGGCGCACATCCTGCTGAGCGTAGGGTACCCCAAGGATCAGCAAGCACCGATGATCGGCTGGCCCGCGGTAGCCGATACGATCACGGGCAAGATCGACGTGGTCGCGGACGGCGGCATCGATACCGTTCAAACGGACCCGAACGATCCGGGCTTGACCAGGCAGACGCGAACGCTCACGATCACCTCCTGGGATAGCGGATACTGGGCCGTACCACCGTTCGTCTTCGTGATCAACGGCGACACGATGGAGACCCGTGCGATGCTGTTGACGGTGAACTCCGTGGAGGTGGATACGGCAGCGGCGATCAGGGACATCAAGGAGATCTACGAAGTCCCTTACGGCTGGACGGACTGGCTGCGGGAGAACTGGCCGTGGGTGGCCGGCGGTGCTGCGGTCACCGCCGCGATCGCCGCCGTGGTAGTCATGCTCATACGGCGCGCGCGTCGTCCAAAAAAGCTGGTCGTAGCCATCGAACCGGAGAAGCCGCTGCACGTGCGCACCCTGCTCGCCTTGGAAGATGTGGACAAGAAAAAGCTCTGGCAACAGGGACTGGTCAAGGAGCATCACAGCGCGGTCACTGACATACTTCGCGGGTACATCGAAGAGCGCTTCCAAGTGCCCGCCCTGGAGAGCACCACGGACGACCTGCTGAGCATCCTGCGCATGAGCAGCATGGGCGCGGGCCAACGCGAGCAGCTCGCCAACCTCTTGCGCATGGCGGACATGGTGAAGTTCGCGAAGTGGACACCCCTGCCGACCGAGAACGAGCAACTCCTCGCCGGTGCCATCAAGCTCGTGCAACAAACCACAGATGTGTTGATCGATGCGCCGCAACCGTGACCTGATCGTGCTGCTGGTGATGCTGGTGCTTCTGCACGCGGCCGTCATCGGTGCGGCCTGGTGGCTCGGAAAGCGCTATGAAGCGGCATCTCCACAACTGCTCTGGGCGCTCGCGGCCATCCCCTTGCTCAGCGCTTGGTATGTATGGAGGCGGAACAAGCGACAGCCGCGCGCCACCCTGAGCACCGTCAAGGCGCTTTCAGCGGGACCCTTGGACCTGAAGGCCCGCCTGCGGCACCTGCCCTTCGTCTTTTCGCTCGGCGGCCTCGCCCTGCTGCTGCTCTCGATGACGCGGCCGCAGAGCAAGCACGAGGAACAGGACATCACCGTGGACGGTATCGACATCATGATCGCGATGGATTTCAGCGCGAGCATGCTGGCGCGCGACTTCAAGCCGGACCGGCTGGAGGCCGCACGTTCCATGGCGCTGCGTTTCATCGACGAGCGACCGAACGACCGCATCGGCCTCATCGTCTACGAAGGCGAGGCTTTCACGCAGTGCCCGCTCACCACCGACCACACGGTGCTGAGCGACCTGTTCCTGCGCGCCCGCAGCGGGCTCATCGACGGCGGGACCGCCGTTGGTGAAGGGCTCGGCATGGCCATCAATCGGCTGCGGGAGAGCACCCGTAAGAGCAAGGTGATCATCCTGATGACGGACGGCGTGAACAACGCGGGCATGTTGCAGCCCCTCGACGCGGCCAGGATCGCGCACCAGTTCGGCATCCGGGTCTACACCATCGGCGTCGGGACGCGCGGACAGGCCATGAGCCCCTATGCCATCGTCAACGGGCAGTACGCGTTCAAGCCGATGGAAGTGGAGATCGACGACGAGATGTTGCGCGAAGTAGCGGACATGACCGGCGGCAAGTACTTCCGGGCCACGGATGAGAAGAAGCTGAAGGTGGTGTACGAAGAGATCGACAAACTCGAGAAGACCCGCGAGAAGATCACCCGGTACAGCCGCCGGAGCGACAAGTATTTCAACGTCCTGCTGGCCGGATGTTCTTTGCTGGCCCTGGGACTGGTCCTGGACCGCACCCTGTTGCGCACGACGCCATGAATTCCCGGGGCACATATCAAACAGGCACGATCGCGATCATCGTCATCGCCATCGAAGTGGTCGCTTGGGCCTTCGGCATCGCGTTCTTGCTGCTGGCGGACCGGTACCTGCCCCAGTTCCGGATGGCCCACCCCGAGTGGCGCGTGGCCTTGGTGATCGGGCCCGTGCTTACGATCCTGTTCCTCATCGGCCTCGCCTTGAAGAACCGCGCATTGAAACGGTTCAGTGGCCCGACCCTTCTGCCCTGGATGGTGCCGGGCGTAAGCAGTTGGCGTGCGGCGATGAAATTCCTCCTCCTGCGCCATGGGCTCAGCTTCGCGGTCTTCGCCCTTTGTGGCCCGCAGATGGGTACGAAGCTCGAAGAGGTGAAAGCCCGCGGCGTGGACGTGGTGGTGGCGGTCGACGTGAGCAACAGCATGCTGGCGGAAGACCTGCGACCGAACCGCATGGAAGTGGCGCGGCGTGCGCTCACCCAGCTCATCGAGAAAATGCAGGGGGACCGTTTGGGCATCGTGGTCTTCGCCGGAACAGCGTACACCCAGTTGCCCATCACTGCGGACCGCTCCGCCGCCAAACTCTTCCTGGCGAACATCGGGCCCGGCATGGTGAGCACGC
>JAGODO010000407.1 GCA_017998165.1 Flavobacteriales bacterium
ACAGGGCGCCAACCGTGCTGCGGCAGGTATTTGGCCATCTTCAGCCACCGTTGTACGCCAGCACCACCGTTCGGCGGCCAGTAGTACGTGATGATCAGGACGCGCTTCACGTCATGGGTCTCATTGGAGCGTGGCCATCACGCCGGCACGGCTTCGCCCTTCCGCCAGGAGATGACGAGGGCACCCAGAACGACCAGTAGCAGCAGCCACGAACTGATGCTCGACACCAGACCGCCCGTATTGAACGGCTTGCTTTCGAGATGGAACCTCACCTCATGTTCGCCTGCCGGAACGCTCATGGCGCGCAGCACATAGTCCGCCCGGCCGTACGGGGCCGGTTGCCCATCGATCTCCGCATGCCAATCCGGGCCATACCAGATCTCGCTGAAAACGACGACGCCGCCGGTGGCGCTCTTCACCGTGTACCGCATGTCATTCAAGCGCCACGGCCCCTTGAGTGAAACGCTGGCGGTGCTGTCCGGTCTCGCGGCCGCCACGTCGATGTCCTTCGCGAAGCGTTCATCGACCAGGGCGACGCGCCCGGGATCGATCGTGGCGAGCGCGGTGATCTCCTCATCGGCGTTCTTCACCTGGCGGACCTCGTCCACGAACCAGCCATCGCCCAGCGCATGCGGGTTGCGCAACGGGGGCTGATCCGCTTGAGCGATCAGGTAGCGCATGTTCAGCATGTTGAGCGCAGGATGGCCGAGGAAGGCGCTGTCCATGGCGGCTTGTGAGCGCGCGCCACGCAATTGCCCCAGCAACGCCTGCATCTCGGCACCCAGCCGGAAGGAGATCAGCTCCTGATAGCGTTTGAGCTTGGCACCATGATAGCCACCGATACTCCTGTGAAAGTAACTCACCCGCGCGTCGTTGAACGGATCACGCAAGCTGAGCACACGGAAGTTGGTCGTGCGGCGCAGGCTGCCGAAGCGTACGATGGCCTCTTCCTCCTTGTTCACGAGCTTGTTGATCGCATCGCCCTTCCGCTTGGCCTCTTTCAGCCGCTCGACCGCTCCGGCGAAGTCGGCCTCGGTATCCGCGTTCTGCTCGCGTTGCAGGATGGCCAGGTCAGCGGCTTGCGGCTTGTAGGGCAACCTGCTCTGTGCGTCGTCTTCCCAGCTCACATAGCGGCCCTCGCGCTTCTCGTTGTTCAGGTAACGCTTGTCCACGGTCCACAGGTCAACGACGATCAACGCGCCCAGGCCGGTCAGAAGCACCACTTTGCCCACCATGCGCCGCCCGAAGGCGAAGACCAGTCCGGCCCCCACGACCAGGAAACCGACGCTTCGCCACACATCTCCCGTGAAGATGCCCAGGCGAATGGCCTTGAGGCCGTCCGCATAGCCCTGATCGGTGATCTGCTCCCTCTCCCGGTCGCTGAAGAACTCGAACAAGCTGGATGCGCCGAAGCCCATGACCAGAAGTACCAAAAGGAACGTACCGGCGAGCGCCAGGAAGCGGCGCTCCGTTCCGCGATCCCATTTTTCCTCGGCCAGCATGCGGCCCAAGTAGAGCACAGCCAACACCGGAGCTGTCAGTTCAACGATCACGAGAATGATCGTCACCGCGCGGAACTTGTCGTAGCCCGGCACATGGTCCAGGAAAAAATCCGTGAGCGGCATGTAGAACTTCCCCCAGCTGAGCAGCAGCGTGAGCAGGAACGCGCTGAACAACGCATAGGCGAGCGTATCCTTCCAAAAGAAGATCCCCGCGATCAGGTAGGCGATGACCAGCAGGCCGGCCAACATCGGCGAAGAGATGTTCAACAACAGCCCGACCACCAGCAACGAGCCCAGGACCCACCATCGGGCCAGGCCCTCCGCCCGTGCGAGCATCAGCAACATGAGCAGGACCACGACGACCCCCAGGTAGACCGGACCGCTCGTGAAATCCTGGTCGCCCCAGTAGCTGTTGATGTAACCACCGTCCTGGTATTTCTTCAGTACCTCCTTCCGGAAGGCGGGATCGTCGATCGCATCGATGTCCTCCCGTCCCTGGATGAGCGAACCGCTCGCACCGCCCTTGGCATGCGGGACGATGAGGGTGAAGCTCTCCTGTTTGCCGTAGCTCCAGTTCGTCACATAGTCGCGGTCCAATCCACCGGTCTGGTTGGCGCTGGCGTCCGTCCCATCGGGTGAAATGGTCAGCTCACTCGGGCCGCGCGTGGTGTACTTGCCGTACTCGTAGGTGCTCCACAACAGGCCGGCGTTGGTAACGAGCCCGAAGACGACCCCGATCAACGCGAGGGATGCGCGTTGCAGAAAGTCCCCGATGCGCTTCTCCCGGACAGCCCGCCATGCCTCGGCGAGACCGAGCAAAACCAGCAACATCCCCAGATAGTAGGCCACCTGCACGTGGTTCACGTAGATGAGGAGCGAAAGGAAGAGGGCGAACAACGCCGCACCGAGCAGCTTGTTCCCGCGCCACAACATGTACATGGCCCCCAGCACCATGGGCATGTAGCCCACCGCGTTGGCCTTGCTGTTGTGCCCTGCCTCCAGGATCACGAAGAAGTAACTGCTGAAGCCGAATGCCAGGGCGCCGATCATGCTGAGCCATGGGTCGATGCGCATGCAGCGCAGGCCGATGAACATGCCGATGAGGTACAGGAACAGGAAATCGGCCGGGCGCGGCAGGAAGCCATGGAATAGACGATCCAGCCAGTGCAATGC
>JAGODO010000408.1 GCA_017998165.1 Flavobacteriales bacterium
GGCTTGGTTCAACCCGGCGAACTCATCTCCGGACTTCACCATGGGTTTGGTGGTGGTCTCTTTCCGGCCCAGCATCACCGCACCGATGATCGCGCTGAGGAAGAGCACACTGCTCAGTTCGAAGGGAACAAGGAAGGTGGTGAAGAGGCTGTTGCCAACGCTCTTCACAAGGCCCACGCCCACATCATAGCTCTCCGGTTTCGCCAGGCCGATGCCGTCCTTGATCGCACCGAGCACCGTGAGCAGGAAGAGCCCGCCAGCGGACGCGGCGGCGACGCGCGTGACCAGTGACTTGCGCGGCTCGATGGCCTTGTTCAGGTTCAGCAGCATGATCACGAAGAGGAAGAGCACCATGATGGCGCCCGTGTAAACGATGATATGCACCACGGCCAGGAACTGTGCGTTCAGCAGGATGTAGTGCCCGGCGATGCTCAGGAAACAGACGATCAACGCGATCACGCTGTTCACCGGGCTGCGCGCGCCCACCACGAACAGCGCGCTGATGATGGAGATCGCCGCGAAGAGGTAGAAGAGGTACTGCATCCGGTGCGCCCTGGGCCCCTTTCGGAACGGTGGCGAATGTAGCAGGCTGGCCGGAAGCGGAAAGGGCTTGGAGTCCCGATTTTCAGCCTCTTACACCCGGGCCGAATGAGATGCGATCCAAGACCGGATCTCCGCAGCCGAAGATCGCCCCTCGGCCACCGTGATCGTCATCGCATAGCACTCATCCTCCGATGCGGTGATGCGGATACGATGCTTGGCCAGAATGAATGCCATCAGCATGAAGCCCGTGCGCTTGTTGCCATCCAGCCAAGGGTGACGTATGATAACACTCTCAAGGATGGAGGCGGCCTTTTCTATCGGAGAAGGATACAGGTCTTCACCCCCGAAGGTCTGGAACGGACGGGCCAAAGCCGCCTCCAGCCCACCCAGGTCCCTGATGCCCTTCGCTCCCCCGTACTTCTCGATGAGCTTGTGATGGATGCCCTCGGCCTTCTCGACCGTGATCTCTTTCATTTCGCCAGCCGGGCCAACAGACCATCGTTCTCCGCGATCAAGCGGTCGATGATCTCATCATCCGTCTCGATCTTTTCCGTGTTCAGTTGCTCGAGCAGGTCGAGCAGGCTCTCAAGTGCCTTGTCAGGCATACGATCGATCACCTGGATGGTGCGTTCGCGGAGTTCTTTCCGGCTCATGGTGACACAAATGTAGGTCGCCAGACCCGCCTCACCGGTTGTGCGCGAACTGCTTCTGCTCCTTGAACTTCAGCACCTCCGGCGTCTGTCGCTTGCTGATGTCCACGCGGAGGGAAGGATCGAGCGGCTCCACCAGCCATTGCTTGCCGTAAACGAAGGGCATGCGCTCGTAGTCCGTCGGAACCAAACGGTCCGTCAGGAAAATGGCCTCCTTTGGGCAGGCCTCCTCGCAATCGCCGCAGAAGATGCAGCGCAGCATGTTGATCTCGTACACGCTCGCGTACTTCTCCTCGCGGTAGAGTTTCTCCTCTCCCTTCTTGCGTTCGGCGGCCACCATGGTGATCGCCTCCGCCGGACAGGCCACCGCACAAAGTCCGCAGGCCGTGCAGCGCTCGCGGCCCTGGTCATCGCGCTTCAGCACATGCATGCCGCGGTACACACCGCTGCGCGGGCGTTCCTCTTCCGGGTAGCGCAAGGACACCTTCTTCGGCCGGAAGAAATGCCGTAAGGTGATCGACATGCCCTTGACGATCGCGGGCAGGTAGATGCGCTCCATGAGCGTCATCTTCTTGTCGCTCACCACGCGTGAACGCTGGGTCAGCTTCATTGGTGCGCTCATAGTCCGAGGTAGGGCTTGAGGTGCATCCAGCCACCGGTGAGCAACACGTTCAGGATCGCCAGGGGGATCAAGGTCTTCCAGCCGAGGTTCATCAGCTGATCGTAGCGGAAACGCGGGAGCGTCCAGCGGATCCACATGAAGAAGAAGATGAAGAATCCGATCTTGGCGAAGAGCATGAGCGTACCGAGCGCCGTGATGAGGAAGCCGGTCTGGCCGGCCTGGTCAACGAAAGGTATGTCGTAGCCGCCGAAGTAGAGCGTGCTCATCACCGCGCTGCTGATGAACATGTTCACATACTCAGCGAAGAGGTAGAAGCCGAGCTTCATGCTGCTGAACTCGGTGTGGTAGCCGCCCACCAGTTCCGTTTCGCATTCGGGCAGGTCGAAGGGCGCACGGTTGCATTCCGCGAAGGCGCAGGTGATGAAGAGCAGGAAACCGAGCGGCTGGTAGACGATGTTCCACACACCATCCAACTGGCCCGCAACGATACCGCCCATGCTCAGTGTGCCCGTGTGGAGCACGAGCGCCACGATCGCCATGCCCATGGCCAGCTCGTAGCTGATCATCTGGCTGCTGGCTCGGATGGCGCCGTAGAGGGCGAACTTGTTGTTGCTGGCCCAACCACCGAGCATGATGCCGTAAACGCCGATGCTCACCATGGCGAACACGTAAAGGATGCCGATCTCCGGATCCGCCGCGTGCAGGTTCATGGTAAAGTCACCGATGATGACCGTGCCACCCCACGGGATCACGACGCCGGTGAGCAACGCCGTGCTCATGGCGATGGCAGGCCCGAGGAAGTACAACCAGCGGTTCGCGGAGGCCGGAATGAAGTCCTCCTTCATGAACATCT
>JAGODO010000409.1 GCA_017998165.1 Flavobacteriales bacterium
AGGCTGAACGAGGGAAGTCGAGGCGGGCACGCGGATGGAACGCTGATGACGCTGGTCGGGCAGATGAACGCGGATCTGGATCCCGCGGCGCGCTCGTTGCGTCCTTGGTGTCTTGGCGGTGAAGCGTATTCACATCGTCTTCACCCCGTACAGCTTGCACAACCAGCTGATATGCCCCGTATGCAGGCTCTCGTGTCGGATGCCGTGCGTGATCACGTCATGTACCGTGTTCCCGATGAGCGGCAGGCCCGTGGTGTTCGGTTGCTCCAACGCCTCATCGCTGAGCGTGGGCAGGTGCGCCATCGTCCGCTCATGGATGCTCTTGAACATCGCCCACACCTCGTCGTACGGCGGACACTGATCCTTGGGCAGCCCTTGCGAGCCGATGCCGAAGTGCTTCGCCCAGCTGAATTTCTCGAAGTGACCGCCGGTGGAACGTAGCAGCAGGAAGTTCTCGCTCACCGTCATATGCGCCACCAGCCAGAACAGTGTGTTGAGCTTCACGCCGTCAGCGGAGAATTCGCGGTGCGGGTCTACGTCCTTCAGCGGGCTGAGGTAAAGGCGTGTGTACTGCCGTGCACGGTCCACCATGTGCGCGAGGATCTGGGCTTCGGTTTTCATGCGGACAAAGGAAGCGCGATCGTTTCCTTGCGCGAAAGCCGCACCAAGAACTCTCAACCGTCAGCGCCCAGCGTACTGCAACGCCTGGGTGATGTCCTCATCCTGCAAAAGCGGATACCAGGCCAGGATCTCCTCCCGGCTGTGTTTGGCTGCGACCAGGCCTACTACGATGTTCACCGTGATGCGCAGACCACGGATGCATGGGCGCCCACCCATGATCTCCGGAGGTGGTCGACCCGATCTGGACAGGCGTAGGTCAAGTTTAAGGTGTGTTCTGGTTGTTGTATGAGGGGTCTGGGGAGACTCATAACCCGGTGGTTTTGTTGACAGGTCAGGCAGCCATGCGCAAACGCTGGACTGGCGGGGCGTAGCCAAGGGAAGAGTGTTTGCGAAGGTGGTTGTAGTAGTGGATGAACTGTGCACAACGTTCGCACAGGTCCACTCCGTCGGTGGGCGGGTTCAAGTAGATGTGCTCGTGCTTGAGGGTGCGCCAGAAGCGCTCGATGAACACGTTGTCGATCGCGCGGCCCTTGCCGTCCATGCTGATGCGCACGCCGTGGCAGGGAGCGCCTTCCTTGAAGAGCTTCTGGTACTCATCGGAGGTGAACTGGCTGCCCTGATCGCTGTTGAGGATCTCCGGGGTGCCGTGCTTGGCCACCGCATCGCGCACCACGCTGGTCACCCACTCGGCCTCCATGGTGTTGGAGATGCTCCACCCTACAAGGTATCGGCTGTAGAGGTCGATGATCCCGCACATGTACATGTAGCCGCTGCGCATGGGGATGTAGGTGATGTCGATCGCCCACACCTGGTGCGGCCGATCGATCGAGAGGCCGCGCAGCAGGTAGGGATGCTTGTACTTGATCGCATCGATGATCGTGGTGCGTGGGCGGCGGAACACGCACTTCAGGCGCATGCGCCGCATGAGGTTGCGAACCTTGTAGCGGCCCACCAGCAGGTTCATCGCCTGTAGTTCCACGCTCATGCGCCGTGTGCCGCGCGTGGGATCCTCCAAGTGTAACTCGTCCAGCTTGCGCATCAGGTGCAGGTCCATCTCCGCGGCACCCCGAGGCTTGTAGTACAGGCCACTGCGGTTGATCGATAGCACGCGGCACTGCCGGGCCATGCTCAGCGTGCCGCGCTCCCGGTCGATCAGCTTGCGGCGTTCAGCGGCAGGCATCACAGCAGTTTTTTTTTGAGCCAGTTCACCTCCACCGTCAGCTGGCCCAGTTGCCGGTGCAACTCGTCCCGTTCGGTCTCCAGACGCTGCTTGTCGGGATCCTCCGGTTGCTCGAACACCCGTTCGGCACCTTGAAGGAACTCCTTCTTCCAAGTGGTGATCTGGTTGGGATGCAGATCGTGCATCTGTGCCAGTTCGCTCATCGTATGGCGCTCCTTCAGCGCCTCCAGCACCACCTTCGTCTTGAAGGCCGCCGTGAATGTTCTTCGCTCTCTTCTGCTCATGGATCGGAAGTTAGGTTCAACCTACTTCCTGTCCAGATTCTCTAGACCAGCTCAGTTTCCATTGGCGCATTTGTCCCGGATCCGGCCCAGATCATGACCCGTATTTCTTATACGACCCGTGAGTGTGGCTTCCTTCAGATCGAAGTGACCCGGACCGATGGGGCCCATGTGAGCTCTATCGATCTCGGGCGCGCGACCCCCGGGCCGCATTCTTTCGAGCTGGATGTTTCGCGCTTTCCGCCGGGTATGTATGCGTGCTCGGTTCTTCTGAACGGCCAACGGGCCACCAAGCGCTTTGTGGTGGTGCATTGAAGGTCGCGCGGACTCTTCACGACGGATCGTTGATCGCTCCTTTGAGCAGGGCGAGGGCTCCCCGTTGGTGGGGGTACCTTCGTCGCGCTCATGCGCGGCAACTCCTTCGGCACCGCTTTCCGGCTCACCACCTTCGGTGAGAGCCATGGCCCGGCCATTGGCGGAGTCGTGGATGGCTGTCCAGCGGGCTTGAAGGTGGATATGCCCGCGATCCAGAACGAGTTGGACCGCCGACGGCCGGGCAGCACGCCGCTGGGCAC
>JAGODO010000410.1 GCA_017998165.1 Flavobacteriales bacterium
CTACACCTACCTGGCCGAATTCCTGGCCCGGAAGGGTTTTTTCGTGGTGAGTATCCAGCATGAACTTCCCGGTGATGAGCCGCTGGCCATGAAAGGCGACCTGCGCAAGCTGCGACGGCCGAACTGGGAACGGGGCGTTCAGAACCTCCTTCTCACACTGGACAAGATGAAGCGTGCGTACCCGGAGGTCGACTTTGACCATACCACGTTGATCGGCCATTCTAACGGAGGGGACATCAGTGCGCTTTTCGCGGAGCAGCATCCGGAGCTCGTGGAGAACCTGATCACGTTGGACAATCGGCGCATGCCTCTTCCTCGCACCGGCCGGCCGCGTGTACTATCGCTCCGCTCCAGCGATGCGCCAGCTGACGAAGGTGTACTTCCCACCCCGGAGGAACAGGCTTTGAACGGTATCCGCATCATCCGTCTTCCCGACGTGAAGCACAACGAAATGAGCGACCGTGCGAGCGAAACCCAACGATCCGTGATCACGCGATGGCTATCCGAGTTCATCTCCTCCCGATAATGGGCCCCAGCGAGGGTTAGCTTGCACCCGATGCGCTGCGCCTGGTGGCTATTCCTCATCTGTTGTTGGTGTTCGCCATCAACCGCCCAAGAGATCCCCGTCCTCACTTACAACATCCGGTATGCGAACGCACACGATCGCAAGGACAGCTGGGAAAGGCGCAAGGATGCGCTGGCGAACACGGTGCTCGCGCAAGAGCCGGGCATCATCGGGCTGCAGGAAGTACTCCGCGAGCAACTGGCCTTCCTGAAGGACCGCTGGCCGGCTTACGCGCATTTCGGTGTGGGCCGGGACGATGGCCGGGATGGAGGAGAGTTCGCACCGGTCTTCTACGATACGTCTCGGTTCGCGCTTCTCGCAGGGAACACGATCTGGCTCTCCCCCACACCGGATGTCCCGTCCAAGGGTTGGGATGCCACCTGCAACCGTATCGCAACGCTGGTCGTCCTGCGCGACCGATCGAGCGGGGACAGTCTCTGGGTCGCGAACACGCATTGGGACGCGGAAGGAAAAGAAGCCCGTCAACAGAGTGCCCTTGTCGTATGCGACCTCCTGGCCGGCCCCATCGCGCGTGGGCAGCGGACCATTTTCATGGGGGACCTGAACGCGAAGGCACGGGAAGGATCGATCCGCTATTTGCGTGATCACCTCGCCGATGCGTGCCCGAAAGGCCGGCGCGGCCGTGGCACGTTCAATGGGTTCAACCGGTGGCGATTGTTCTCCAAGCGGATCGACTACGTGTGGCTTTCCCCCGGGAAATGGGAGGTTGAGGGCTACGATGTCCGTCATCCCAAGGTGAAGTGCCGCCAGGTCTCGGACCATTTCCCCGTGATCGCACGACTGCGCCCGCGTTGATGTGGCAGACCACTGCCGGACGGATCGGCTAAGGGACGCACATCTTTGTGGCGATGGGTGAGTTCGCGATCCTGCTGGTGCTCTTCCTGTTGAACGGGATATTCTCCATGAGCGAGATCGCTTTGGTGAGCGCGCGGAAAACCCGCTTGGAGCAGGAGGCGCTCCGTGGGGACCTGCGCGCCAAGGCCGCTCTGGCGCTGGCCAACGCGCCGAACCGGTTCATGAGCACGGTGCAGATCGGCATCACCCTCATCGGCATCCTGACCGGGAGCTACAGTGGAGAGAACATCACCGAGGACCTGGAAGCCGCGCTCCTGGAAGTACCACGGTTGTCACCCTATGCGCATTCGTTGGCCGTAGCTGGCGTGGTCATCGCGGTTACGTTCTTCTCGCTGATCCTGGGCGAGCTCGTGCCCAAACGGATCGGCCTCACCTATCCGGAGCCCATCGCCAAGCTCGTTGCTTTCCCCATGCGGGTGGTCAGTATCGTTACCGCCCCGTTCATCTGGCTGCTCACAGCGACCACGGATCTGCTCCTCGGCCTGCTCCGGATCCGTCCCAAGGCGGGAGGAGGGGTAACGGAAGAAGAGATCCGCGCCATGGTACAGGAAGGCACCGAGGGCGGCGAGGTCCAGGCCATCGAACAGGATATCGTGGACCGGGTGTTCACCCTCGGCGACCGCAAGGTGAGTTCATTGATGACCCATCGCCGTGACCTTGTTACGATCGACGTGCATGCGAGCGCGGATGCTGTGCGCAGCGTTGTGTCCAAGGAGATGCACATGGTCTATCCGGTAGTCTCGGAAGACCCGAGGCGCATGGTAGGCATGGTCACATTGAAGGAACTCTTCGCCCGGGTGGATGAACCGTCCTTCAGCTTGGAGCGCATCATGCGGCAACCGCCCTACATACCTGAAACGTTGAGCGCTTACAGGGCCTTGGAGCGTTTCAAGCGTTCGGACCAGCGGTACGGCTTCGTGACGGACGAATTCGGTGAGGTGCAAGGGATCATCACGTTCACCGACATCCTGGAAGCGCTCGTGGGCGACGTCGGCGACTTCCATGCGAAGGATTTCACCCTGCACGAAAGGGAAGACGGCTCCTGGCTGGTGGACGGCCAATATCCCCTGCATGAGCTGCTGGTGCGCCTGGGCGAGCCGGGGCTGGCGCGGGAAGTCACCGTAGACACCATTGGCGGCCTTTTCCTCTACCAGACTGGGCACGTGCCCAAGACCGGCGATTCACTTCGCTGGATGT
>JAGODO010000411.1 GCA_017998165.1 Flavobacteriales bacterium
CCCTTCGCAGCTTCCAGCTTCAGCTTGAAAGCGTCCGCTGTTGTTGTGACCGGGCTCGCATTCAGTGGCATCTCGATCAAGGTGGTGATGCCTCCAGCTGCTGCTGCTTTCGTAGCGGTCTCGAAGCCCTCCCACTCCGTGCGGCCCGGCTCGTTGATGTGTATGTGCGCGTCGATCACACCGGGCATGATCACCTTGTTGCCGAAGCTTTCGAAGGGGATGCCTTCCCGTTCCACACGACCGGGCACGACGTCTTGGATCCTGCCATCGGCGAGGATGAGCGTGGCTTCGATCACACCGGTTGGGGTGATGACGCGAGTGCTATGGAGTGCGCGGGGATCCATTCGCTCAATTCTAACCGCAACGACGCAGCGACGCAACGAATGCGCAACGCAAGCTCAGAGTTGAAAGAACGTGGCGTTCCCGTTGCGCCGTAGCGTCGTGGCGGTTCATTGTATTTGGGCGCCTTGCAGGATCCATCGTTTCAACACCGTCCGTTCCTCATCCGTCATCCCGGTCTTGTTGCCTTGCGGCATCGTCCGGGTGCGCACGGCCCGAGTCATGATCTTGTCCGCCATGGCCTGGATCTGTTCGGGCGTGTCGTACATCACACCGTTCGGCGCGTTGTGCCATTGATCGTCCGTCGGACTTGCGCTGTGGCACTGCACGCACCGACGCTGGATGACCGCGTTGGCTTCATCAAAGCTCGCCGGTATCGCCGCATCCACCGTGTCTTCGAAAGCAGGGGAGATGACGAAGCTCAGCATGACGAGCGCCAGCACGCTCATGGCAAGTACCAGCGGCTTCGACTGTCCACGATCGAGCAGGTTCCAGTAGTGCTTGATGCCCATGCTCGCCACCACGATCACCATCAGGATGATCCAGTTGCCGCTGTGCCCGAAGGTGCTCGGGAAGTGGTTGCTCACCATGATGAAGACCACCGGGAGCGTGAGGTAGTTGTTGTGCAGGCTGCGCTGGCCGGCTTTCTTGCCCAGGGTGGCATCCAACGATCGGCCGGTCTTCGCGGCGCGCACCAAGGCCTTCTGGCTGGGAATGATGGTGAAGAACACATTGCCGACCATGATCGTCCCGATGACCGCACCCACGTGGATGAAGGCCGCCCGGCCACTGAGCAGATGAGACAGCGCGAACGTGAGGGCACCGAGAATGACGACGCCGACCACGGCGAACAGCTCCTGTCGCAGGATCAGCCGTGACTTGCACATCATGTCGTAGATCACGTATCCGAGGACCATCGAACCGATACCGATCGCCATCGCTACAGGCGTGGAGATGTCCGCCACCGTGGGATCGATCATGAACGACCTCGCATCGGCGTAGTACACGATGAACAGCAGGCAGAAGCCACTGAGCCAGGTGAAGTACGCCTCGTACTTGAACCAGTGAAGGTCCTTGGGGATCACCTGCGGCGCCACCTTGTATTTCTCCAGGTAGTAGAAACCGCCTCCATGGATCGCCCACAGATTCCCGGCGAGCTCGTCACGCAATCCATGTGTGCGGTTCAGGTTGTTCTCCAGGAAGATGAAGTAGAACGAGGCACCGATCCACATGATGCCAGCGACCACATGTGTCCAACGGATGGCCAGGTTCACCCATTCCATCACGTACCCGCTCATGGGCGTACCCTTCGCCGCCACGTAGCAGAAGTAACCGAGCAGCAGGACGACGACGAAGAACTTGCAGGCCTTGCGCGAAGCGTTCGCCGTGTACCGTGTCTCCTCCAGGTCGAAGCGCGCGCCCGGAGAAAGGTCATCTGCTTCCAGCTGTGCGACCTGGGCCCGGCGCAAGGAGTTGATGTAGGAGCAGGCCAACAGGAACAGCGCGCTCAGCAGCGCGACCCACACGAAGGCCGGATCTGTCATGAGCTTGTGCCCGAAAGGCTGCGCGGGTTCCATTGCGCACCGAAGATGCGCCTTTCGCTTCCTTCGCGGAATGGGCGCGTCAAGGCGCTCTTTGAACACGGCCGTGAACAACGTTAGCGGAACCTGGGGGACAGTGCTCCCGGCATTGAAAGCCAGGGAACACGGCGTGCTTCTGGTCGTCACCGCGAGCCAGGGCAGTAGCCCGGGCAGGGCCGGGTTCAAGATGTTCGTGACTGACACAGGCCGCATGCACGGCTCCATCGGTGGCGGAAGCATGGAGCACAAGCTGGTGGAGCTCGCGCGGTCGCTCATGGACAGGGCAGAGGTATTCCCCTTCCTGAAGCGGCAGATCCACCGGGAAGGAGAAGCGCGGGACCGCTCGGGCATGATCTGTTCAGGTGAGCAGTCCGTCGCGTTCTTCCGGATCGGACCCGCCGACGGAGCATGGGTCCGTGCGATGGCTGAATGCACGGACGCCCAAGCGACCATCGTGTTCGGCCAACAAGGGATCCGCTTCCTGCCAGGATCTGTCGCGCAGGCGACCGGAGGTGATGAGCAAGTGTGGTTCTCCGAGCGCGTGAGTTCACAGCCCCGCGTCGTGATCGTTGGCGGTGGCCATGTGGGCCTGGCACTTACGCGTACCATGAACCTGCTCGGGTTCCACGTGGTCCAATTCGATCATCGCGACGGACTGGAGATGATGACCGCGAACGAGTGGGC
>JAGODO010000125.1 GCA_017998165.1 Flavobacteriales bacterium
AGGCGTTCGAGTTCAAGGAGGATGTCTTTGTGCGTGACCATCACCTTGCGCATGCGTGTGAACAATCGAATGATCTGGATGTTCACCGCGATGGCGCGCTGGCTGTTGAGCACGCTGGATAGCTGGGCTACGCCTTGCTCGGTGAACACGAAGGGCGCATAGCGCAGGCCCATTTTATCCGTCGAATTGGAGGTGACATTCTGGCTCCTCCATTGGTCGAACTCCTCCTTGGTCAACTCGAACATGAAGTCCTCCGGGAACCGCGACAGGTTCCGCTTCACCTGCCGTTTCAGATATTTCGTCTCCACGCCATAGAGTTCGGCAAGGTCGCGGTCGAGCATGACCTTCTCTTCGCGGATGACGAAGATCCTGCGGGCCAGCACCTCGTCGGGGATCTTCACCGGCTGCTTGCTCACGGCTCGAATGTAGAATTGGAGGTGACACAACCGCACCTCCATTTGGAAGTCGCAGAGTGCGACATCCAATGCGCCTACCGTCTACTCCATTACTTTGCTCATCTATCGCACTCCCGTGAGCACACTGACCACGACCAACCCCGCCGAGATCCTCAAGGACAACCTCGAGCACACCATCTTCAGCTGGAGCAAGCAGAGCGGCCTGGCCCCACTGAACATCGAGCGCGCCAAGGGGATCTACCTCTATGAACGCAGCGGCAAGCGCTACATCGATTTCAGCTCGCAGCTGATGAACGTGAACATCGGGCACGGGCATCCGAAAGTGGCGGAGGCGGTGGCGAAGCAGATGGGAGAAGTGAGCTATGTGCACCCCGGGATGATCACCGAGGCGCGTGGCAAACTGGGCAAGACGCTGGCGGAGATCACGCCGGGCTCGCTCAACCGCACCTTCTTCACCAACGGCGGCACCGAGGCGATCGAGCACGCGATGAAGCTCGCGCGCTTGTACACAGGTCGCCATAAGATCATCACGCTGTACCAGAGCTACCACGGCGCCACGTACGGTGCGCTCAGCGCTGGTGGCGATCCGCGCGGGTTGCCGCACGACAGCCAGGGCGTGCCGAACATCATCCACGTGGAGAACCCGTATTTCTATCGCTGCCCGTGGAACAGCAGAACGCCGGAGGAATGCACGGAGAACGCATTGGCGCACTTGGAGCGCGTGGTGAAGTACGAAGGCCCGCAATACATCGCGGCGATCATGCTGGAAGGGGAGAGCGGCAGCAGCGGCTGCATCAAGTACCCGCCGGGTTATTGGAAAGGCGTGAAGGCCATCGCGGACCGCTACGGTATCCTCACCATCTGCGATGAGGTGATGAGCGGCTTCGGGCGCACGGGCAAGTGGTTCGGCATTGATCACCACGGCGTGGTACCCGACATCCTGTGCATGGCGAAAGGCATCACCAGCGGCTACATCCCGCTCGGCGGCCTCATCGTCCGCGAGGAGATCATCAAGCACTTCGACGACAAGCCGCTGCCCATCGGCCTCACCTACAGCGCGCACGCCGTGGCCTGCGCCGCCGCCAACGCCGTCATCGACATCTACAAGGAAGAGGACCTCGTGACCAACGCCGCCAACATGGGCAATTACGTGGACGAGAGCGTGGCCAAGCTCGCGCAGAAGCACCCGAGCATCGGCGACTTCCGCAACACCGGCCTGCTCGGTTGCATCGAACTGGTGAAGAACCGCGCCACCAAGGAGCCGATGGCGCCGTGGAACGCGAAGCCCGAGGAGATGGCGGTGATGAACAAGGTGGCCGCCAAGATCAACGAGCTGGGCATGTTCACCTTCGTGCGCTGGAACTGGATCTTCGTCGCGCCGCCGCTGTGCATCGACAAGGCGGGGGTGGATGAGGGGATGGAGATCATCAGCAAGGCGGTGAGCATCGCGGATGAGGCGTGTGTGTGATCGGGAGACAACTGGGTTCCATGCCGCTCACCGCAGGCGATATCACCTGGCACATGCGCTGCTACGCGGCGGACCTGCGGCATGAGTGGATCACGCCGAACGCGATCCTGTACGCGTGGGAGAGCGATCTGCTCACAGTCACACCGGATCGCATGGTGTGCGAGATCGAAGTGAAGTGCTCACGGTCCGATCTGTTGAACGACCTCATGAAGCCGAAGCATAGCCAGGGGATGCTCATGAACGGTTCCTTCTTCAGGAAGCCGGAGAATGTGGGTCTCACCTCGGGTGAACAGCGGGAGGCGGAGCGCGAGAAGGCCGGCGCTGTGCGGTGTCGTCGGCCGAACTACTTCTGCTTCGCCATGCCCTGTGAGGTCTACCGCAAGCTGTCCTTCGGGCTGTTGCCGCCTTACGCCGGCATCTACACCGTCGACGAGGAAGGACGCGTTTTCGAGGAGCGTCGTCCCATCCAACTGCATGGTGAGCGCATCGGCATGGAGGATCTGCTGGGCCTCACGCGGCGGTTGCACTACCGGTACTGGGATGCGATCGGACGTGCCCGGCAGCCGCATGAAGCATCGATGGATCAGGAGTGATCAGGTCTGCGGGTGTTGACCGTTCTCCCCAGCTATCGGGTCGGCCATCCACGCTTTGAACTCGGCGAAGCGCTGGCTGCGGTCCTCCATGTGCAGCAATGGACCGACGTGATCGTTGAAGGCGTTCACGGCCTGGTGAAGAGCCAGGAACAAGGCCTGCACAGTGGTGTTCTCCGTCGTTGAAGCATCCTTGGAAACAACGGCGAGCTGGTGGCGCGTCGCTTCGATGCTGTCGTGCTCGAACGCGAGCCTGGATCGCTCCCGCAACGTCGGTTCTGCCAACTCATGGCCTTGCAGATCGTGCAGCAGGCCGCGACAGGTGTGCGCGAGGTCAATTGTGGACTTCGTTCCGGTTACCATGGATCGGTCGTTTTTCCATGGGAGGCGATCGGCATGCCAGCGCGGCATGCATCGATCACATCATCAGCGGACGATCCGCCGGACCTCACTGCCGGCGCGTACGATACTCAGGCCGTCGCTCAGAGGCAGGAAGAGGGTGCCGCGCGCGGCAGTGGCGGAATAGGAAAGGCGACCGGCGGCATCGCAGATGGAAACCGCTGTCGGCTCCAGTGTGCGGATCGTCACGCCGGCGTTGTTCGGCAGGATGACGCTGTTCTCGCCATCGGTTTCCCGGATGGCGGCCGTCGGGTCAGCGGACGCGACCACGCGCAATTCACGGAAGAGCAACCAGACGTCGGTCCCGTGCGTGCGCACGTAGAAGTTCGCATAGGAAGGCGCATTCCCGTTCGCTGGCACTTGGCCAAGGCCTGTGATGGTATAGTGCTGATACGCCCCGGACAAGGCCCCGCGCATGATCGTGACGCTGGTGAGCGGGTCGGTCTCATTGAATTGCACGGCGATGTCGACGGAATCGGTACCGGGGCTCCAAGCGGCACAGGTCAGCTCCAGGGTGTCGATGCGCATCGGCTCATGGAACTCCATGCGGCCGTAGATGTAAGCGCTCGGGTCCGCTTCCAACGGCCAATCGCTGATGATCACGGCGTTGTTGCCGAGCGTGTCCACGGGGTGGGGGCACATGACCAGTCCCGGGCTCCATTGAAGGAGGTCACCGTCCATCACCACCGGGTCCTCATCGACGGCGGAGCGACACGAGCTGCAGCCCCCGCAGCCGGGCTCGGGGTAGATCCAGTCCTGGCAGGGCACCATGTTCAGCGGATGCACGTTCCAGGTGGAGCGTTGGGCTCCTGCGCTGATCGCGACCAGATACAGCAGGGAAATGAGGACGCTCTTCATGCTCAACGGCTTCGTTTCTGACGGAGTGGCCGTTGAAACGGGGAATGGGGCGTTCAGGTTCCGCGCCCCCTGAGCATGTGGAACTTCAACGCCGTCGCACCACGCGGAGCAGGGTATACCGTGCCTGGGTTGAACCGGTCATGTTGTGGTCTTTCGGAGGGTTCACCGCCTCATCGGGCCACGACCAAGGTCCTCGTGCTGGCATCACCCTGCGCGGAAATGACGCTGACGCGATAATGTCCGGTCGGCCAAGCGCTCACGTCCAAGGTTTGGAAACCCGTGGATACGGTCCCGCTGTTCATGTTCAGCACTTCACGGCCCAGCGCATCACAAACGCGTATGCGCACCGGGCCTTGGGTGCAGCTCAGCCGCACACGATCGGAGGCCGGGTTGGGCGATAGGCCGATCGTGTTCGCTTGTGTGGGTTCCCCGGGAATGCCCGTGTTGACATCCACGGGGCTCATGAAGGTTCCGCCACTGAGAAAGACCGCGCTGTCGTACGCCGTGTCACCCGCGTCGCCCACGGTGAGCTTGATGTGGTGCATTGCACCCGGTACCACGGTGGCGATCACGGTGATGGGCACGGTGAAGCCATCGTACTGGATGTACTGCGGGTCGGTACTGTAGGGCGCGCTGAAGCCGTCGCCGTTGTCCACGAAATAGGCGGCGTTCATGCCGTTGTTCACATTGTCGATCGAAACGGGAACGAGCGAACCCGGGATCAGGGCGATATTGATGGCATTGTCGCTGTACGGGCCATTGATGCCGGGTCCGCTGAGGAAGAAGCCGAACACATCATTGAAGGCGGTGTTCACGAACTCCAGGTACTCGTCGGAGGCGAAGACGAAATCGAACAGGATGGTATCGCTGATGGCGATGAAGTCGAATTCCAGCACGGCCGCGTCATTGATGGTGGGGCTGTTGCCGATGGCCACGAGGTCGGGATCGCTCTGGCCAAAGAAACCGCCGCCTTCCGTGCTGCTGCCGATGTCATTAGGCCCCTCGGCATTGAACACGCTGCCCGTGGCGAGCAGCACGCCGTAGTCGATGCCCACGTTGCAGTTCTCACCATCGAAGAAGCCGAATTGCCCGTTCACGCTTGTGCCGGGCATGCCATTGAAGGTGACATTGAATATCTGCACGCCCGTACCCAAGAGCGTGTTCTGCACCAGATCCTCCGGCGTACTGGTGTTCTGTATAACGATCTGGGCTGTAGTGAGGTGCGCGGTGAACAGCAGGGCGACGGCGGGTATGGATCGCTTCATGAGTGCGGGGGCTTTGAGCCATAAACGTAGGAATAATGCAAGGGCTGCCTGCCGCCAGCGGAATAGACGCGGCCACCTACATTCATCGGCTCATCATGGACGACATCAGCACATCCTCGCTCTACAGCGAAGACCTCGCACCCGTGCCGGCGAGCAAGCGCACGTGGGGCACATGGAACTACGCCGCACTGTGGATCAGCATGAGCCTGTGCATCCCGACGTATATGCTGGCCAGCTCGTTGATCGAGGGCGGTATGAACTGGTGGCAGGCGATCCTCACCGTCTTCCTCGGCAACGCCATCGTGCTCATCCCGATGGTCCTGAACGGACACGCCGGGGCGAAGTATGGGATCCCGTTCCCGGTGCTGGCTCGCGCGAGCTTCGGCACGACGGGCGCGAACATCCCCGCGATGCTGCGCGCGATCGTGGCCTGTGGATGGTTCGGGATCCAGACGTGGATCGGCGGGCACTCCATCTATTTGATGCTGCGCGTATGGTTCGGCGAAGTGATACATCTGCCGCAATTCCTGCCTTCATGGGTTGGCCTCGGTACCGGTCCCGCGATCGCCTTCCTGCTCTTCTGGCTGGTGAACATGGTGGTCGTCTACTACGGCGTGGCAGTGATCAGGAAGCTGCTCGTGGTGAAGGCGATCTTCCTTCCGATCGCGGCATTGGCCCTGTTGTTCTGGGCCATCTCAGCAGGCAATGGCCTTGGCCCCATCCTCGCTCAGCCATCGCGCTTCGCCACTTCCGGCCACTTCTGGCACTTCTTTTTCCCGGCGCTCACGGGCATGGTCGGCTTCTGGGCCACGCTCTCGCTGAACATCCCTGACTTCACGCGCTACGCGAAGAGCCAGCATGCGCAGATCACTGGGCAGGCCATCGGCCTCGCGCCTTCGATGACCATGTTCGCCTTCATCGGCGTGGTGGTCACCAGCGCCACAACGCTGATCTACGGCACCACCATCTGGGATCCACTGGTGCTCGCCGGGCGCTTCGACAGCAAGTTGCTTGTGAGCGTAGCGATGATCTGCGTGGCCATCAGCACGCTCGCCACGAACATCGCGGCCAACATCGTAAGCCCTGCCAACGACTTCGCCAACCTCGCGCCCAAACGCATCGACTTCAAGATGGGCGGCTACATCACGGGCATCATCGGCATCCTCATCTTCCCATGGAAGCTCATCGCCGATCCCAACGGATACATCTTCACCTGGCTCATTGCGTACAGCAGTTTGCTCGGCCCCATCGGCGGCATCATGATCGCCGACTACTTCTTCATCCGCTGCCAACAGCTCGATGTCGCTGACCTGTACTCAAGCAAAGGCCGCTACAGCTATGGCAGCGGCTTCAACCGCGTGGCGGTGGTCGCGCTGCTGCTCGGCATCCTTCCGAACGTTCCGGGTTTTCTCACAACGATCAAAGTGATACCCGTCGATGCTGTTCCGGCGTGGATCAATGCCTTCTACCACTACGCGTGGTTCGTTGGATTCTTCGTGTCTGGCTCCGCGTATCTGTTGCTGATGCGAGGTCGGCGGTAATTGTCCAGCGATCGCTGGACAATTGAGGGCGTGACGCTCTCGAACCATTACCAATAAAGGGTTGCAGCGGATTTGGGAGCGTGCCGAAGATGAGGCTTGCGCGGTGGATGGCACTGCCGGTTGCAATTGTCCAGCGATCGCTGGACAATTGGCTTCAGCGATCATCGCATGTTCCGTTCTGCATGCGTTAGTTTGCTGCCACACACATGAAGCCCGCGAAAGGAAAGCCCACATCCCGGATGATCGCACCTGCGGGGTACGGCCGATTCCTCGCATCCCTGAAAGGGCGCATCCGCAGCGCACAATTGAACGCCGCCTCCACGTTGCAACGTGAACTGACGAGGTTGTACTGGCATATCGGGCGTGAGATCCTGTTGCGCCAGGAGAAGGAGGGTTGGGGAACCCGGGTGGTCGATCGTCTGGCGAGCGATCTTCAAGCGGAGTTCCCGGAGATGGCCGGGTTCTCACGTTCGAACCTGTTGTACATGAGGGCTTTCGCTGAAGCCTATCCCGATCCCGCGATCGTGCAGCAGGTTGCTGCACAATTGCCATGGGCCCACAACATGGTGCTGCTCGACAAGCTCAAGCGGACCGATGATCGCCTGTGGTACGCAACGGCAGCCGTACGGCACGGATGGAGCCGTTCGGTGCTGGCTGTGCAGATAGCGGCCAAGGCACACAAACGCCATGGCAAGGCGATCACCAACTTCAAACGCACACTGCCGCCTGAACGCTCCGACCTCGCGCACCAGACGCTCAAGGACCCGTACACCTTTGACTTCCTCACGCTGGGCATGGACGCCCGTGAGCGCGAGTTGGAACAGGGATTGGTGGAGCACGTCCAGAAATTCCTCATGGAACTGGGTGTTGGCTTCGCGTTTCTCGGAAGGCAGTTCCACCTGGAAGTGGAAGGCGAGGACTACTACATGGATCTCCTCTTCTACCACGTGCGGTTACGGTGTTATGTGGTGATCGACCTGAAGATGGGCGCGTTCAAGCCGGAGTACGTGGGCAAGATGGGCTTCTACCTCAGCGCGGTGGACGAGGAACTGCGGCATGCGGATGATCAACCGACGATCGGTCTGCTCTTGTGCAAAGGCGCGAAGAAGCTCACCGTGGAGTACGCCTTGCGCGGCATCAACAAGCCCATCGGCGTTTCGGAGTGGAACACCAAGCTCGTCGCTGAACTGCCGAAGAAGCTGCAACGCCTGCTGCCCTCAACAGCGGAGATCGAGAAGGAACTGGAGAAGAAACCGGGAAAGAAGCAACCCAAGTGAAATTGTCCAGCGATCGCTGGACAATTGATCGAACTCGTCAATCGTGGACCAACCTCAACGACCATGAGCCTCCTCATCAAGAACGGCACCGTCGTCACCGCCGCTGACTTCCACCGTGCCGATGTCCTTATCGAAGGCGAACACATCAAGGCCATCGGGCATGATCTGCATGCACCCGGCGCCGAAGTGATCGACGCGAAAGGGATGTTCGTGCTGCCAGGCGGCATCGACCCGCACGTGCATCTGGACATGCCCTTCATGGGCACCTTCAGCAGCGACAACTACGAAACGGGTACGCTCGCTGCGTTGCACGGCGGCACCACCACCGTCATTGACTTCATCCTGCAAACGCAGGGCAAGAGCCTGCGCCATGCGCTGGAGCAATGGCAGGGCCGCATGAAGGGCAACCTCTACGGAGACCTCAGCTGGCACATGGCCGTCACCGATTTCAACGACGGCACCAAGGCCGAAGTGAAGGAGATGATCGAGCAGGAGGGGATCACGAGCTTCAAAACCTTCATGGCGTACAAGGGCGCGCTCATGATCGACGACCGCCAGATGGTGGGCTTGATGCAGGAAGTGAAGCAACGGGGTGGACTGGTCACGGTGCATGCCACCAACGGCGACATGATCGACTACCTCGTGCAGAAGCACCGCAGCGAGGGCAAGCTCTCACCGCTGTACCACTACCTCAGCCAGCCGGAGATCACCGAAGCCGAAGCCAGTGGCCGCTTCGCCGACATGGCGTGGCACACCGGCGTACCCGCGTACATCGTACACATGACCTGCGAAGGCGCGCTGAACCACGTGCGCGATGCGGCGCGGCGCGGCCAACGCGTGCTGGCTGAAACCTGCATCCAGTACCTGCTGCTCGATGCATCGGTGTACGAACGCGAGGACGGCGCGAAGTGGGTGATGAGCCCGCCCCTGCGCGAGAAGAAGGACCAGACGCAACTCTGGGCCGGCATCGACCAGGGCAGCATACAAGTAGTGGCCACGGACCACTGCCCGTTCACGTGGGAGAAGAAGCAGATGGGCAAGGACGATTTCTCGAAGATCCCCAACGGCCACCCCGCCATCGAGCACCGCATGGAACTGCTCTTCAGCGAAGGCGTGAACAAAAAGCGCATCACGGTGAACAAATTCGTGGAGGTCACGGCCACCAATCCCGCGAAGATCTTCGGCATGTTCCCGCGCAAAGGCACCATCGGCATCGGCAGCGACGCGGACATCATCTTGCTCGACCCCAACGAGCGCCACACCCTCAGCGCCAAGAGCCACCACATGAATGTGGACTACAGCGGCTACGAAGGCATGGAACTCACCGGCAAGGTGAAGACCACCATCTTACGTGGCCAGGTAGCGGTGCACAACGGCGACGTGCGGATCAAGAAGGGGCATGGGAAGTTCGTGAAGAGGAACAAGGTGAGCGGGATGCTTTGATCTGCCCTACGAACCCTACATTTCAACACTTTACACATTCCCATGCCACGCAAGATCAAGAGCGGCCTCATCCAGATGAGCCTTCCGAAGACGGAGGGCGAAGGCACGATACCGGAGATCATCGACGCGATGGTGCAGAAGCACATCCCGTACATCGAGAAGGCCGGCCAGCAGGGTGTGCAGATCCTCTGCCTGCAGGAGATCTTCAACAC
>JAGODO010000126.1 GCA_017998165.1 Flavobacteriales bacterium
GTGGAGCCACTTGCACGTCAGGGACACCGACCGATGACAGCAGCCCTTTCGCTGCGGCGTTCAGCCGCTCACCGGCCCGCAGTATCACCTGTCCCTGGCGCACCTGTTCTCCCTTCCGGCGGATGTTGGAACCGGGTTCCAACCGGACATCGGTATGCGAGATCCGGTCTCCTTTCCGCGTGACGAACTCCTGCATCACCACGGTGTCCGCTCCCTCCGGCACCATGGCACCGGTGAATATGCGCACGCACTCACCAGGCTTCAGTGTCGTGCTGTGGACCTCACCAGCCGCGATCTCTCCCACCACGTTCCATTCGTTCGCGGATCCAAGAGCGAAGGCGTATCCGTCCACCGCGCTCATATCGAAAAGCGGATGGTCGTGCGGAGCCGCCACATCCTTCATCACGAACCCAGTGGCGCTCGGGAGCGCGACGGTGCACGGGGCCAGTACAGTCACATGCTCCATCAGGATCCGCTTCGCTTCTTCGACCCCGATCATGGCAACATCAGCTTTACGCTGGCGAACAGCAATACGAGCCCGAGGGCCTGCCTTAGTCGCAGTTCTGGGAGGCGGCTCGCGCCGATCCAACTTCCCAATAGGCCGCCGCCGATCGCAGCGAGGATCCAGGGAAGCATCTCCGAACGGAGCACTTCACCCGATGAAAGAACACCCATGATCCCGGCCGCGCTGTTCACGAGAATGAAAAGCGCCGATGTCGCAGCAGTGGTTTTCGCATCGGCCCAGCAGCAGAGCATCAGGATCGGGCTCAGCAAGATCCCGCCGCCGATGCCGATCATGCCGGAAACAAGACCGAGCACCGCGCCAATGCCGAGCGCGGCGAACAAGGGAACAGATCGTTGCGCATCAGCACTCCTGCCGAAAAAGCCGAAAAGTCGGGCCACAGCGAAGAGCAGGCAGAAGGCTAGAACGCGCTTGTAGATAGCGGGATCGAGCACCAGCTGCGCCCCGACCCAGGCCATGGGCACGGACAAGACCGCGAAAGGCCAGAAGGTCCTCCCACGGAAGTGGCCTGCACGTGCGTATTGCGCGAAGGCGATCGCACTGACGAAGAGATTCAAGATCAACGCGGTCGGGCGCATCACCGCGATCGCCGTCCCGGCCAGGGCCATCAGCGCGAGGTAGCCGCTGGCCCCGCCGTGGCCGACCATCGCATAGGCGAAGGCTACCAGGCCGATCAACGCCGTCAGCGGGATGGGATCCATGCGGTCGTTCGTCGCTCCGGGGGCGCGATCATCGTCCACCGTTCACCGTGCAGCAGTTCCACGCGGCCGTTCATCGCGTCACGGCCGGATCGAAGGTCATCCCACAACGCCACCATCCTGTGGCCTACCGAACCCAGGAGCTTCAGCGGTACGCGTCGCATGTCACAATCGTCCTGGCCAGGGCCGGGTTTGCCGATGAATAGCTCATCGCGCGTGATCGCGGCATCACCCAATGCCATGGACGCGTGCAACAGTATCACCTGCGCCTGGTCGGCATGCACTGCTGCGGAGATCAGCGGGGTGCCAGTTTCAAGGCAGGCCTGATCGATGGCGCGTTTCGCGTGGGCATCGTCGGTGCAATCGGCGACCAGGGAACGCCCTTCGACCATGGCGGCCAGGTTGTGCCGGTCGGCGAACACCGGTTGGATTTGGATCTTTCCCGGCCATCCCGCTCCCAATAACGCTGTTCGCGCCGCATCCACCTTCAGGGTGCCGATATCCGAGATGGAGAAGAGCGGTTGACGCGATAGGTTGTGCGCGTTCACCGTATCGCCGTCCACGAGGGTGATGCTGTCTGCGTCCTGATCGTGAAGGGCTCTTAGGAACGCATGGCCAATAGCCCCAATGCCGATCACCAGGACATCAGGTGCGGGCAGATCCACGGACATGCGTACAAAGTAAGCTGCAACCCGCTGGGTGGGAACACGAAGCCCCCCGACGATGTCGGAGGGCTTCGTGAAAGTAGAGCAGGTAGGATCAGCGCACGATCAGCGGCAGCACCTGGCTGTGATCATCGACCATGGCGCGCACCATGTACTGGCCCGGAGCCAGTGCGCTGACATCAATGGCTAGGCGACCATTGACCGCACTGGTGGATGCTGCGATGAGCACTAAGCGGCCGGTCATGTCAAGTACTTCGGCGTTCACACGGCTTGCTCCAGTGGAGAAGGTCAATACCACCAGATCATCCGTTGGGTTGGGCTGCAGGGACAAGGCCTGATCGTTCGACGCTTCGTTGATGCCGACACCGGAAACGGTGACGACCGCCTCCGAACGGGGGCTTGCACAGGTAACTCCCCAGCGTTCCACCTCCCAATCATAGAAGAAGTAGTAGAACTCCAGGGCGTTCGCCCCCCCAGCACTGGAACTGGTAATGCTGCCGACGGTGCCCAGTGCATAAGGATAGGCCGGGTTGCTGCCCATACCATCGCGCCAGAGGTCCGGCGTGCCCACGCAACGCAGGCTGTAGCTCCCCGGCTGGAGTACCTCAAGATCGAGCTGCACTCGGCTGGTGCCGATCGGGATGTTCGGAGAGACGGATGCCACGGTCAGGCCGGTGTTCTCGTCGACCACCGCGATCGTGCGCACACCTACCTCGTCCGAGTAGACCTTGACCGAACGGATGGTGAAGCGCTCATACGCATCGAAGAGGAGGAAGAAACCGTCGTTCGTGTGGTACTGCCCGCTGGTCGTGTTATCCGTCTGACCGCCATAGCTGGTACCGCCTTGGAACTGGTTCACATCGGCAGCCCAAAAGCTGGTGGTGCTGTTCACCATAGGGGTGGTAAAGGGTGAACCGGTGCCCACTTCATTGCCCCCGATCGCCGCATCGTACCAGGTGATAGCGGTACCGGTAGCTGAAATATCCGCCGTGCCAGGACCCAGGATCGTGGCACCCGTGGTCGTGGGCGCGACAGGGGTGTTGATCACTTGAACATCCACTGCATCGGACGTGAAGGTGCCGCAGACCCCCTCGATCGACACGGTGTAGCTGCCGTTCGCGGTGGCCTGGATGCTTTGAGTGACTTCGCTCGTGCTCCACGCATACCCGTTCGCGGAGGAAGAGATCAGTTCCACCGAGCCGCCCTGGCAGAAGACGGTTTCCCCGTTCACGGAAATGGTCGGTGTTTCATCGGGGTTCTCCGTTACGGTGATGGTCGCTTCACCTGTGCAACCCGTCCCATCATCAATGATGACGGTGAAGGGACCGCCCACGTTCACATCGATGCTCTGGGTCGTTTCCGAGGTGCTCCAGGTGTAGCTGAAGCCCGGGTTAGCGGTAAGGGTGATCGGCGTACCACCAGCGCACACCACGGGCGCGCCCTGCGTGGTGATCTGCGCGATGGGAGCGATGCAGATACCTTCCAACAGGGTAATGCCTTGGTCAGCGTCGATGTCCGTGTAAGTGTCGACTTGACCGCTCGGCCAATACACCACCAGTGAATCGACGGTGGTGACACCGCCCAAACCGAAGTGGCATGTGCCTGTGTTCACGATGCCATAGCTCTCACCGGAGTGCACCTCGCGCACCTGCACGCCCCAGGGTCCCCAGATCTTCACTTTCGCGCCGATCGCGTCCTCATTGCTCACCACCCCTTTCAAGTTCACATTGAGGTAGTGGTTGCCATTGGGCGTGTTCAGCCACAAACGGTCGGGGAAGCTGGGATCGCCGTCCACATAGGCATCACCGTAACTGGCGTACACGTCCTCGAAACCATCGCCGTTCAGATCACCGAAGGCGAAACTGAGCATGTTCTTCGTGGCGGGGAACAGGTTCGTCACTTCGTCGAAGGTGCCATCGCCGTTCCCTTTGAAGTAGAGATCCTCGGTGCCGGTCATGATGTCGAGGTAGCCGTCATTGTCCATGTCTCGGAAGAGGCCCTGTAGAAAAAAGCCATTGTAGTTCTCCAGGTTGCTGCCCGTGGTCACGTCCGTGTAGTGGCCTGTGCCATCGTTCTCGAACAGCATGAGCGTGCTGCTGTGCGTGGTGCTGAACACGTCCAGGTCGCCATCGTTGTCATAATCACCGAAATCCGATGTCCACACCTGTTCGCGGTTCTCCAAGCCATAGCTGGCAGCCTGATCACTGTACTGGTTGTTTCCATCGTTAACGAACAGGCGGTCCCAGCGGCGCGGATCGTTGGGATCGTTCACGCCCTGGCGACAGTGGCTGATGTGTAGGTCGATATCACCGTCATCATCGAAGTCCGTGAAGGTGCTACCGTAGTTCCCGCTCATGTCGCTGGCGGGGTTCGTGGACCAATCGATGTAGGTCGCCTGATATTGGGGAACACCGTTCGCATCGGTGAACCAGATGTTGGGCGCGCCATTGTCATGGCAAGCGTACACGTCCACACGGCCATCGTTGTTCATGTCCGCCATGCTCATCCCCTGGGTGAAGATGGATGGGCCGTTCAAGTTGCTCAACGTATACACGCCGCGCGCGCTGATCCGCAGGTAACGGGTGATCGATACTCCACTACAGATGTCCTTGTGCCCGTCGTTGTCGAGATCGGCGATAGCCCAGCCCCATTGCTCACTGTTGTCCACCTGGCCATAGTCGTAGGTGACGAAACTGTGGTCGGGGTTCTGGTAGAGGATATAGACATGCGTGCTCATGCTCAACTGCACGATGTCGTCCAGGCCGTCCTTGTCCATGTCCACTACGGCCATACACCCACCGCTGTTCGCGTTATGGGAGAGCGCACCGGATCCGTTGGTGAACACCGGTTGGGCCAATAGGCCGGTCGACAGCAGCGTTAATGCTACGGTCAGTGAGTAAGCGTGAGCCATGTTCTGCGGGTAGGTTTTGAAAAGCTGATCGAGGGGTTCCTTGCAAAGGCGACCAAAACTAGGTGGCTAACCCGGGTCCTGCAACCTTCCGGGGCCGAACACTGGGGATCCTTCCGATGGTTCGGTCTGTTGTTCCCAAGCCTCGGTCTGGCGGCGGATGCTCTCCTGGTGGATGGCGTTCATGAACCCTTCGATGAAATCCGGGCTTAAGCCCAACCGGCGTCCAAGTTCCGCCTGGGCGCTCATGATACGCTCCCAGCGCTCCGGTTGGAGGATGGCCACATTGTGGTCGCGCTTGTACGCCCCGATCCGTTCGGACAGGTCCATGCGAGCCCCCAGTTTCTGTGCGATATCCGCATCGAGATGATCGATCAGGTCCCGCAATTCCTCCAATCGGTCGCGCAGGCGGGCATCCGAAGCAGCGGCTCGGAACGATAGGGATCCCAGCAGCCTTCGCAGCTCGTGTGGATCGATCTGCTGGTCCGCATCGCTCAGGGCGGAAGCTGGCGCATGGTGCGTTTCGACCATTAGCCCGCTGAAATTCAGGTCCAGCGCCTTCTGGGCCACTTCGTGCAATTTCTCCGGCTTTCCAGCGATATGGCTCGGATCGCACAGCAAGGGCAGCTCCGGATAGGCAGCGGCCAGGCGAATGGGGAACTCCCACATCGGGCTGTTCCGGTAAGGGGTGAAGCCGGACCAACTGAAACCGCGATGCACAGCGGCAAGCTTCCGGATCCCCACGCGATGCAACCGCTCCAAAGCCCCCACCCAGAGCTGTAGGTCCGGGTTGATGGGGTTCTTTACCATCACGGGGATATCTACCCCGCGCAAGGCGTCGGCGATGGCCTGCACGCTGAAGGGATTGGGTGTTGTTCGCGCGCCTATCCAGAGCATATCGATGCCGTGGCGTAAGCACGCGTCCACATGCTCGGGCGTGGCCACCTCGGTGGCGGTAAACAGGCCGGTTTCCCGTTTGACCCGCTGTAGCCACACAAGCGCCTCTTCCCCCATACCCTCGAACGCCCCAGGGCGAGTGCGGGGTTTCCAAACACCTGCGCGAAAAACGCGCACCCCAGGAGCGGTCTTCACAATGCCCCGTGCTGTGACCATCACCTGCTCCTCGCTCTCGGCGCTGCATGGACCGGCGATCAAAAGGGGACGGGAGAGGTGATCGCCCCACGTGGAAAGCAGCGCGGGCTCAAGCGCCGCACGGTCATTGGACATTAGGATCAAAGGTAGGGAGGGTCGCTCCCGTGTCCGTCACTCCGTAACCATGTTGTAGAGCGAGCGCAGGTCAGGGGTAAGGATCACCTCGATGCGGCGGTTCTTGGCCTTGTCAGCGGGGTCCAGAGGGACGAATTCACTGCGGCCAGCGGCGGTGATGCGCAACGGTTGAACGGAACTGCTCTCCTGTAGGATGCGCACCACGCTCGTTGCCCGCGCCACACTGAGGTCCCAATTGTCCTTATAGGTGGAGCCGGGAAGGATCTTGTCGGTATCCGTATGTCCTTCTACCAGGATGCTGATGTCCCGGTCGTCCTGGATGGCTTTGGCCAGGCTCACCAGCGCCTCCCGCCCCTGCTTGTCCACAGCCGCGCTGCCACTGGGGAAGAGCAGCTTGTTCTCCAGGCTCACGTAAATGCGACCGTCCTTTTGCACCACGGTGAGACCTTTCCCTCGAATCCGGTGAGCGCCTTGCTCACGCGATCCTTCAACTCCCGCATGGCGGCATCCTTGCGTGCCAATTCGGCCTGCAACTCGGCGAGCTTCGCCTCTCGCTCCGCCAGACGTTGGGAGCTATGGGCAATGGAGTCCTCCTTGTTCTGCAGGTCCAGCCGCAAGGCCTCGAGATCCGTGAGCAGCTTTCGGTTCTCGCTTCTATCGCCGGCCAGGAGCTTGTTGTATTTGTCGAGCAGTTCGTCGTTCAGCTCGTTGATCTTGTCATACTGTACCTGCATCTTCCGCAACGAGGTGCCCATGGTGGAAGTATCCTGCTCAAGGAGCTTCACCCGGCGTTCCACGTCGCCTACATGACCTTGTTGCTCGGCATGCGCCGCCTCCGCTTCACGTGCCTTGGCGAGCGCGTTCTCCGCCTCGGCACGAAGACCGGCCACCTGGGAGTTGAGTTCCTCGTACTTGCGTGCTGGCACGCAGGCGGTGAGGGAAGTGAAAAGAGCGAGGATCGCGAGGGCGCGTGCGCTGGTCATGTTCAATAGCCGGGAGCCGGCGGAGGTGTGGTGATGACGGTGTTGACAAAGAAACCGGGAGCAGGTCAGCACGGAACTTGCGGAGCAACTTTTTTTGTGAACACCGCGTTCAGTGCTCGAAAGCATGGAAGCAACCGCACTCCCCAAAGATTGGATCGTGGCCCCTGCCATCGATCTGGAACTGAAACAGTACGTACTGCTCGGCTACCTACAGCGGGTGCAGGAGCGTTTCCGCGAGCACAAACTGTATCCCTACCTGCACCAGCTCCGGGACCATTTGGACGAACTGGTGGAACTGAAGCGGATAAAGGGTGAGCTGGAAGCGAGCGCCGCACGTGAACTGCTCGGTGTCGATACAGAAGGCGGGTTGCTGCACTATGCCTCCCAGCTGACCCCGGAGGGTCCCTTGGCCGTGATCGATGAGGTGATCGGTTTCGCGCTTCCGGAGCTCCATGGCCATTGGACACAAGGCGAAGCGCTTCGTCGACGACTGGCCGAGCGGATCCATTTCTCGCCCGTAGGATTGATGCCCTTGGACGCGCGCGATGGCTACCTGTTCCTTCGTCAAGGGTCCGAAATGCGTGTTTACGTCTATGGAACGACCCTCTATCCGGACACTGCGGACGAGCGGCACTACCGACGGATGCATACCCGGTATGTCACGACGTGTTCGGTCGGCTTGCTCAGTCCGTACGAGCGGGTCAAAGCCGAGTTAGTGAGATACAGACCGGAGCTGCCAAATCCAGCGGTGTTCTGCTTCGAGAGCGAGGTCGACCTTCCGCGGATCGAGACCTTCATGCCTTTGGCCAAACAGTTGGTCTACCACTACATCCAACACGAGTTCTCGAACGGCGCAACACCTTCCCCCGAAGGCATCAGCGTTTGACGGCCGGATCGAACCAAACGGTGCTCAGGTCGCGGTATTCCATCGGGTTCTGCGGGAGATCGCGCACCCAGGGTTGCAACAACCTCACGGAACGTTCATGATAGAGCGGTGTGATCGGCACGTCGATCATGGCCACTTGTTCCGCCAACGCCAGGTAGCGTGCGCGCTCAACCAGATCCACGGTACGTTGGGCCAGGGTGAAGAGGGAGTCGTAGCGCGGATCGCGGTAGCGTGTGGTGTTCAAGAAGGTGGGTAGCGCGGTATCGGCCACGGCGTTCTTACCATAGAGCAGCGCCAGGAAATTCTCCGGGTCGGGGAAGTCGGCCAACCAACCCTCGCGCCAGACCTGGGCTCGACCCATCTCGATCCGCTCGAAATGTTGGTCGGCAGGCAGCATGGAGAGGATGGTGGCCACCCCAAGCTCCTGCTCCAACATATTCTGCACCGCTTCGGCCACTTCCACATACCCAAAGCCGGCGCTCACTTGAAGGATCAGCGGAGGGAAGCCCTCGCCGTTCGGGAACCCGGCATCGGCCAGCAGTCCCCTTGCGCTGTCGGGAGCGAACGGATGACCGGGGACCAGTTCGTATGGATACCCTGCCAGCCCGGGCGCCACAATACCATGGAGCGCAGCTACCGCCATGCCCTTCAGAACGCTGTCCACCAAGAATCGGCGATCGATGGCCAGGGCCACCGCTCTTCGCACACGAACATCCTGGAAAGGGGGGCGGGTGCCATTGAAACCATAGAACTGGACGGCGAGGCCGGGTACGGTTTGCACTAGAAAACGGATCGCGCCGGTTTCGTCCAAGGAGTCGTTCAGAACGGTGATGCGATCCACCGGCACCTCGAACATGCACGACAGTTTGCCTGCCAGAAAACTGTCCAGTTCCTTGTTCTTGTCAGGTTCCAACGTGCATCGGACCGCATCCAAGAAAGGTAGTTGATTGCCGTTCTCATCCCGATCCCAGTGATCCGGATCACGCTCGAGCACAAAGACCTCGTCCGGGGAACTGGTTTTCAGTCGGAAGGGGCCCGTGCCGATGGCGTGTGCCATGAGGTCGCGCCCGTACACGTCCCACAAACGGGCCGGCCATATCCAGGATCCTTGGTGCGCCAAAAGGTGCAGGAAACTGGGAAAGGGATGTGTGAGACGGATCCGGAAGGTGTGCTCATCCACCACTTCGAAGCCCTCGACGCCTTTCGCCGGTGCGTTGCCTTCCGCGGTAGCGGCATAGAACACGTTGGCCCCGACGACCTTGTCCTGGAAGAGCCAGAACATCTGGTTCTCGGGGCTGGCGGTACAGATGCGCTGGAAGCAATAGAGAACGGCGTTGGCATCGAACCGCCGGTCCTTCTCGTTCGCGAAAACCGGATCGGCATGGAAGAACACATCCTTGCGCAGGTGGAACGTGTAGGTAGTGGCAGAAACGTCCACCTCCCAGCGTTCAGCGAGGCAGGGTTCGATCGTCAGGTCCTGTTGATCGAAGCGCACCAACCCCTGGT
>JAGODO010000412.1 GCA_017998165.1 Flavobacteriales bacterium
ATCATGAACCGATACATCACATCCTGCTTCCTGCTCCTCGCTGCGATGAGCACGAACGCCACCGACCGCGTGGTGAGCCCGAACGGCACCTACAACACCATCAGCAGCGCCATCGCGGCGAGCAGCGATGGGGACAGGGTTCTGGTGACGCCAGCGACCTATAACGAGAACCTGGTCGTCTCCACCGCTCTCTCCATCCTTTCCAACCAGGAAGGCGTACGCTACACGGTGACCGGATCCCTGACGCTGCAGAACGCGGACGGCAAGTCGGTCACGCTCTCCGGCGCTCGGATACTCGGCGGGGTACGCAGCACTGGGAGCTACCTGAACCGCACGGTGATCGGCATCCTGGACTCGTATACCGGCTTTTGTGACCTGGACGAGCCAGGCATACGTGTGGAGATGTACCGCGACAGCCTGGTCGGGGATCTCCGGTTCTCTTCAGGTACCATCGCCGGATGCACGTTGCTCGGTACCGCATTAATCAGCACGCTCATCAGGCTGCAAGGCTCCTCCACACTACCGGAGGACATCTGGATCGTGGGCAACATCCTGGGTTCGGAAACCAGCGTCAAGAAGGGTATCCTGGTCACCTCGACCAAGGCCTTCCATATCGAGAACAATGTCTTTATCGACAATCAAAGCGCATCGAGTGCCGTCGACCTCGCACTTCCCGGGGATCAGGCCGGTCCGGTCTCTTCCATCCTGAACAACTCGTTCATCAAATGGACGACGGAAAACTTCCCGGCCGTGATGAACTCAACTGGCACCGTGTTCAACCTGATCCTGAAGAACAACGCCGTGGTCCGGTTCAGCGGCGGTGTCATCAACACGCTACCCAGCTGGCCGCAATTGACCCAGTCGCATAATGTGCTTGCCAGCCCCACATGGCTGAGCCCGTCGACCGGGCAACCGGTGATTGGCTCGCCCTTGATCAATGCCGGCGATCCCGATCCGCGCTACCTGGACCTCGACCTCACTGTGAACGATGCGGGCTGCTACGGCGGCAGCAACAGCCGAGAGAACTTCACCACGCCCATGGGCAGCGCTGTGGTGGGCTTCATGCAAGCGCCGCGCGTGGTGGCGCAGGGAGAACCGGTGAACATCTCGGTCACGGGCTTCGATCGCTGAGCTGTACCATGCTTCGCGCGCTCCTTGCCGGTGTGGCCCTTGCCGCGTGCATGGTGGCCCATGCACAGACCCCGCGTGTCGCGCAGGCGGAATGGTTCATCGGCAACGATCCCGGTGAAGGGCTGGGCACCGCCATGCAAGTGACCGATGGCCAATGGGACCAGGCGTTGGAACAGACCATCGCAACAGCATCCAATGCTGCGCTCGGCGACCAGGTGATCAGCGTTCGCGTGAAAGGCGCGAACGGTTATTGGAGCAATGTGTTCCGCGCAGCGCTGCACGTGAACGCCCCGATCACAGCGCGACAGGTCAGGCTGCAGCAAGGCGAATACTTCTGGGACAATGATCCCGGGCAGGGCAATGGCAACGTGTTACTGGCCTTCGATGGCGACTTCAACGATGCGTTGGAACAGGCCATCGCGTCGGACAATGCCATCACCCCCGGTGCGCATCGCCTCTTCGTGCGGGTGAAAGGAGCGGACAACGGATGGAGCGCCCTCTTCACGCAGGTCGTATACGTGAGCACGGTGATCACCGCACGTGACATCCGCGTGCAACAGGGTGAGTTCTTCTTCGACAGCGATCCCGGCGAAGGGAATGGCACACCCTTGTTGGCCTTCGATGGTGATTGGAACGCGGCGTTCGAAAGCGGCATCGCCGGTGTCGCATCCCCTGCGGTTGGCGATCATCTGCTCTACGTGCGCATGAGAGCGGCCGATGGACAGTGGAGCAACGCGTACAAGACCGTGCTCCATGTATCGCCGAACATTCCGGTGCGCGCTGTGGCCGTGCAGGCCGCAGAGTACTTCTGGGGCACCGATCCCGGTGAAGGCGCGGGCCTTCCGATGCTCGCCTTCGATGGTGACTTCAACAGCGCGCTCGAACAAGCGGACATCACTTCCAACGGTGCCACGCTCGGCGACAACGTGCTCGGCGTGCGCGTGCGGGGCGCGGACAACAACTGGAGCGCCACCTACCGCAGCATCGTGCATGTGGGTCCCGCGCTCACCCTGCGCGACGTGCATGTGCAGCAGGGCGAGTTCTTCTTCGACAGCGACCCCGGCGAAGGCAACGGCACCGTGCTCACCGCCTTCAACGGCGCATGGGACGAGGCGCTTGAGCAGGGTCTGGCCGATGGTCCTTCGCCCGCAGTGGGCGATCACCTGCTCTACGTGCGCATGCGCGGTGCCGATGGGCAGTGGAGCAATGTGTACAAAACCGTGCTTCATGTGAGCGCCGCCCTGGCCGAACGACCGGTCGCGGTGCAAAGCGGCGAATACTTTTGGGATACAGATCCGGGCGCAGGCAATGGGCTGCCGCTGTACGCCGAGGACGGTGCCTTCGATGAGGCGCTGGAAACGGCGATGCGCGGCATCACGGACGAGCTGGCCGCAGGACCGCACCTGCTCGGCGTGCGC
>JAGODO010000127.1 GCA_017998165.1 Flavobacteriales bacterium
GATGGCAAACGCGGGGCGGTACTCGAAAAGGCGCGGTGCGCCGGCAACGAGATGGTCGCCAAACTGATCGCCGCGAAACGGGAAGAAGCCCAGTTGATCAGCCTGCAGAACGACGCGGACCTGACGTTGGCCGTGGCTGAAGGAGCCGCGCTCGGCGCCTATGAGTTCCGCAAGTACAAGACCTCCGGCAAGAACGCCTCGCTCCGGAAACTCGCCGTCCATGCGGCCGAAGTCACCGCCAAAGCCCTTGATGAGCTCATCGACGTGTGCGAAGCCGTGCTCACCGCACGTGATCTGGTGAACGAGCCCTACAGCTTCCTCACCGCCACGCAGCTCAGCAGCGAGATCAAGAACCTGAGCCGCAACGCCGGGTTCAAGGTGCAGGTCTTCGACAAGACGCGCATCGAAGCCCTCGGCATGGGCGGCCTGCTCGCCGTGAACAAGGGCAGCATCGACCCGCCCACCTTCACCATCCTGGAGTGGAAGCCGAAGAACGCGGTGAACAAGAAGCCCATCCTGCTCGTGGGCAAGGGCGTGGTGTACGATACCGGCGGCCTCAGCCTGAAGCCCACGCCCAACAGCATGGACTCCATGAAGTGCGACATGGCCGGATCGGCGGCTGTCGCCTGCGCCATCACCGCGGTGGCGAAACAAGAGCTGCCCGTGTACGTCGTGGGCCTCATTCCTTCCACGGACAACCGCCCGGGAGGGAACGCCTACGCGCCCGGTGATGTGATCCGCATGCACAGCGGCCTCACCGTGGAGAACCTCAACAGCGATGCAGAAGGCCGGATCATCCTCGCGGACGCATTGAGCTACGGCGAGCAGTACGACGCGGAACTCGTCTTCACCATCGCCACCCTTACCGGCGCGGCGATGCGCGCCATCGGCACCTATGGTACGGTGACGATGGGCACGGCGGACGAGAAGCAGTTCGAGCGCTTGAACGAAGTGGGCGAACACGTCTTCGAGCGCATGGCCCGCATGCCGTTCTGGGAGGAGTACGACGAGGAGATCAAGAGCGATGTGGCCGACATCAAGAACCTGGGCAGCGACCTGGGCGGCGCCATCACCGCCGGGAAGTTCCTCGCGCGCTTCACCACCAAGCCCTTCATCCACCTGGACATCGCCGGGCCTTCCTTCCTGAACAAGCGCGATCACTACCGCACCAAGGGCGGCACAGGCGTTGGCGTGCGTCTCTTCTATGAATTCATCAAACGCCGCGCGACCGCGCGGTAGGGGCGACCCCCGGATGTAACTCCGGGGCACGCCACCTTGAACGTGCAGAACGAATGAGCGAAAGCAAGACGATGAAAGTCGGCATCAGCTGTGGTGACCTGAACGGCATCGGGCTGGAGGTGGTGCTGAAGGCCTTCGAGGACAGCCGCATGCACCAGGACATCACCCCGGTGCTCTACTGCGGGGTGAAGGCCGTGAGCCATCATCGCAAGGCGCTGAAGCTGGACGACGTGCATTTCCACGGCGTGAAGAGCGTGAATGACATCGTGCCGCGCAAATTCAACGTGGTGGACCTGTGGGAGGAGGAAGTGCCCATCGAGTTCGGCAAACCCAGTGGCCAGCAGAGCAAGTACGCGATACACAGCCTCGAAGCCGCGGCGCAGGATCTCGGCCAGGGCAAGATCGACATGCTCGTTACCGCGCCGATCGACAAGCACAGCATGCAGGCCGCAGGGTTCGAATTCCCCGGCCACACCGAATACCTCTCGCACCTCGCCGGTAGCGATTCACCCGTGCTGATGATCCTCGTCGGCGACGGCCTGCGCGTGGCACTGGTGACCGGTCACCTGCCGATCAATCAAGTGGCAGAGGCCGTCACCGTGGAACGCATCCTCATCAAAGCCCGGCTCTTCCACCGTTCGTTGCAGAGCGACTTCGGCATCAACCAACCGCGCATCGCCCTGCTGGGTCTGAACCCGCACGCCGGGGATGGTGGCGCCATCGGGAACGAGGACAAGGAGCGCATCGCCCCCGCCGTGCGCAAATTGCAGGAGGAAGGCATCAATGCCGCAGGCCCCTACCCGGCCGACGGCTTCTTTGGCAACGGCAGCTACAAACACTTCGACGGCGTGCTCGCCATGTACCACGATCAAGGGCTCGCGCCGTTCAAGGCGCTCAGCTTCGGTCACGGCGTGAACTATACCGCCGGCCTGCCCATCGTGCGCACCTCCCCGGATCACGGTACCGGCATGGACATCGCCGGCAAGGGCGAAGCGGACAGCGGGAGTTTCCGCCACGCCATCTGGCTCGGGCTGGACATCATCCAGAACCGCGAGCGGTGGAAGCGCATGAACGCGAACCCGCTGCAACCGCAGAAGAAAGAGAAGGGCGGGGAGTAGACCCGGTCGCGACCAAAGGGCATACCTTGGTGGTATGTGGAGACAACCGACCTTGCTGTTCGGCGCATTACTTCAGGTCGCCGAGCCGGTCCATGCCCAACAGTCCGCATCGCATTGGTCTGTTGGCCTGAACGCGGTCCCGGTGATGACCGGCACGCCGGAGTTCTTCGTCGACCGGACCATCACTACAGTGATTAGCGCATCATTCTCCGGCGGGGTCACTTCCACCGACCATCGCTGTTGCGGGGCGGTGGATGATCAGGTCGAGGAATATCAGCTGGAAGGAGGCTATGTCAAAACCGGTTTGACCGTCCACCCGTTCGGCAACGATCGTCATACGGGGTTTTTCGTTCAGGGCCGCTATGTCGCTTCCTGGTACAAGGAGAAAGCGATGCTGCGGATCTCCGACGGGGTCGGAGAACTGCCCGTCAGGCGATCCTCTGACGGGTTGGCCCATGGCATTGCCATGAGTTTGGGTGGTGACCTCAAATTCCGTGACTGGCTTGGCATGCGATTGGGGCTCCAGGTGGGCGGCTCCTTTCGTTCGGACTACATCGGCAGCGCGGCCCGCACGATTCAGCCCGGACTCGGTGGATGGATGGGTCTTCGCAATCAGTGGATCTTCGCCCTGTGGTATCGGTTCGGAAAGCCAGGGCCTTTGGAACATTCGCAGAAGAACGAGAAGGGTGGGGAGTGACCCGCTCAGTTCTTCACGAATCGGGCGACCATCGCCCCCGCGTTGAACCGCACGGTATACACTCCAGCCGTCAGCGTGCGGATGTCGATGCGAGCGATCGAAGTGTTCAGTTGTGCCTGTAAGACGACGCGTCCTGCGGCATCCAGCACAGTGACCGGTCCGGAATAAGCGGCATCGGCGCGGATGCACAATTCATCATCTACGGGATTCGGGAACAGACCGAACGAAGGTGAGGCCGCTTGATCGAAGGTGCTTACCGGGAAGTTCCCCAGCTTGAACACCACCCCGCTCGTGCTGCATACCCAAGCACCCTGAAGGTCATTGTCCAAGGCGATGCCACTGAGGCTGCTCACCCCCGAGGGTAGCGGATGTTCCATGACGAACAACCCGTCCGGCGTGAACTCCGCGATACCGATCTCGTCGCTGCTCACAACGAACAGATGTCCGGAGACGGGTGAGATATCGAGGTCGCCATAGTCGACCTGAAAGGCGGGCATGGTGGAGAAGGTCTGGATCGTATCGCCCGTGGCCGCGTCCACCTCGGCGATGCGGTTCGCCGGGAAGCCGCCGGGGACTTTGTCCTGCACCAGGAAGAAGCTCCCGCGTTGCGGATGGTACGAGCCGCCCACCACATGGCTAGCGCCGAATCCGGTGACGAGCGTATCGATCACTTCGTTGGTCACCTCGTCGATGGCGTAGATCTCGGCCACCCCGGACTCGCCGTTCACCAGCAACAACTGGCCTTGCGCGATGAAGGTGCCGTTCATCGTGAGGTCCGCGGGTGACATGTCGATGTCCACGTCGTTCGCCCCTTCGCCCACCACGTCCGCCGAGGAAATGAAAGTTCCATCCTCGGAATAACGATCGATCACGCTCGCCGAACAACCGATCACCATGATCTCTCCCGCCGGCGAATTGTAGGCGATACCGCAGGTGCCGCCCGTATTCGACGGGTTGAACTGCGTGAGGATGGTGAGCTGCGCGCGAAGCGGCAATGCGGCCAGCAGCAGGAATGAGAGGGCAAGTACGGAGTAACGTGTCGTCATGGGGTGCGTATTGCGCTCCTCGAAAGTAGCGGATCCCGAACCCGGCACCTTCTCCCACGAATGGGGGATGGCTCACATGAAGCCCAGCTCCAGCTGCGCCGCCTCGCTCATCATCGTCCGGTCCCATGCCGGCTCGAAGGTGATCTCCACCTTGGCACTCTTCACTCCGGCCACGCCAGCAACCTTCTGCTCCACCTCTCCGGGCAAGGTCCCCGCCACCGGGCACGCCGGACTGGTCAAGGTCATCTTGATGTACACGCTCGCATCGTCGCGGATCACCACGTCGTAGATCAGTCCCAGCTCGTAGATGTCCACGGGGATCTCCGGGTCGTAGATCGCCTTGAGGGCATTGATGATGCTCTCCTCCAGGGCTTTCTTCTCTTCGGGGGTCATGGCCTGGAGGAATGCGAATGCGTTTGAACCGCCACGGCGCTACGACGCCACGGAACCGCCACGTTCAAGTCGTACTCAACAAGCGCCGCGCATTCGTTGCGTCGTCGCGTCGTCGCGGTTGAATGGGCTCTCATGACTTGGAAGAATAAGCAAGCGCGTAGCGTTTCATCTGGTCCAGCATCGCCACCAGGCCGTTGCTCCGGTTCGGGGAAAGGTGCTCGCGCAAGCCGATGGTATCGATGAAGGTGAGCGGTGTGTTCAGGATCTCCTGCGGTGTGCGGTCGTTCAGCACGCGGACGAGCAAGGCGATGAGGCCCTTAGTGATCATCGCATCGCTGTCGGCGGTGAAGTGTACGAGGCCGTTCTTTTGTTCCGCATTGAGCCACACCCGGCTCTGGCACCCGCGCACGATGTTCTCCTCGGTCTTCTTCTCCGGCGCGATCAACGGCAGGTCCTTGCCCAGCTCGATCAAGTGCTCGTAGCGGTCCTGCCAATCGTTGAAGAGGGCGAACTCGTCCACCACTTCTTGTTGGGCTTGGATCAGGGTGTTCATGGAGCTCGTTCCCATCATCCTCCAGACCAGACAGTACTGATGAAGTGCTTCTTGAACTTCTTGTCGATATCTCCGAAGTACAGAGTTGTGTCACCACACTGCACGCTGAACCATGAACCCGCGTTGATGACGAACTTGAACCGGCCATCTGCCTGCTCCAACTCTCCCTCGCATTGGCATGGCAGCACATCAAAGAGTTCACCCCAATCGTACCCGGAGATCGGCACGAAGTCCCCAAGCACTTTTGTGCATGTTCCTTCCGTCAGCGACCATCCAACGCACGCCGTTGTATCCCGCATTGACGAATTCGCGTCGTTGTTCCGCCTCCGCTGCAATACGCGAAACGGAAGAGACTGCATGAAGAGATGCTGTTCACGAACTGCGTCTAGACGAACTGCCCCTGAGTCGGCACGAGTTGCGCTCACTTGTGCTGTCATTGGTCGCGCCACCAACGAATCCCTTGCCTGCGCATTCGCGCCTTGTTCTTCTGGCAGGCTGGACCGAGAACCAAATGCAACAACCAGTGGGGCAATGATGGCGATATGACTGAGCGCGTTCATCGCAACATCTTGACTGCCTTCATGGTGGCTGCGACCATCGAATCCACTTCCGCGATCGTATTGAAGCACGCGAAGCTGGCCCGCGTGGTTCCGCTCACGCCGAAGCGGTCCATCAATGGCTGGGTACAGTGGTGGCCCGTGCGCACGGCGATGCCTTGCTGGTCGAGCAAGGTGCCGAGGTCGTAGTGGTGAACACCTTCAATGACGAAGCTGATCACCCCCACTTTCTGTTTGGCGGTTCCGATGATGCGCAGGCCATCGATGGCGTGCAGTTCTTTGGTCGCGTGTTCGAGCAGCGTGTGCTCATGCGCGGCCATGGCGTCGAGGTCGTAGTCGTTCATCCAGCGAATGGCCTCGCCCAGCCCGATGATGCCCGCGATGTGCGGCGTGCCGGCCTCGAACTTGAAGGGCAGCTTCGCCCAAGTGCTCTTCTCCAGCGTCACCGTGTCGATCATCTCACCGCCACCTTGCCAGGGGGGCATGCGCTCCAGTAGTTCTTCGCGGCCATAGAGCACACCGGTGCCGGTGGGACCGTAAGCCTTGTGCCCGCTGAACGCATAGAGGTCGCAGCCGAGATCTTGAACATCTATCGTCAGGTGCGGTGCTGCTTGCGCGCCGTCCACCACCGTGATGATGCCTTTCTTCTTCGCTTGCGCGATCAGCTTCTTCACCGGGTTGATGGTGCCCAGCGTGTTGCTCACGTGACTGATGGCGAGAATGCGGGTCTTGTCCGAGAACGGCACCTGCTTCAAGTCCCATTCGCCGCTGTCAGTGATCGGGATCACCTTCAGCACCGCGCCATGCCGCTCACAAGCCAATTGCCAGGGCACGATGTTGCTGTGGTGCTCCATGCCGCTGATCACCACTTCATCGCCCTTCTTTAAGAGCAACTGACCCAGACTTGTCGCAGCCAGATTGATGCTTGCCGTTGTGCCACTGGTGAAGATCACCTCGTGCGCGTGCTGCGCGTTGATGTGTGCACGAACGGTTTCACGGGCGGCCTCCTGTGCTTCGGTGGCCTTGGTGCTCAGCGTATGCACGCCGCGGTGCACGTTGGCATTGATCGTTGCGTAGTAGGCGCTCTCGGCCTTGATCACACGGCGCGGCTTCTGGCTCGTCGCAGCGTTGTCGAAGTACACCAGCGGCTTGCCATGCACCAATTCCTTCAGGATCGGGAACTGCGCACGGATCTCTTCGACGTCGATTACCGTTTTCACCGCAGGGGATGTCGAGGCGCTCATGAATGCGAATGCATTGAACCGCCACGGCGCGACGGCGCAACGAAAATGCACGCCACGTCATTGGGTTCGCATTCGTTGCGGCCCCGTTGCGTCGTTGCGTCGTTGCGGTTGACTCTCATAGCGCTTCGAGCTTCGCGTCGATGAGCCCAGCGAGATGCTTCCGCCAATCCTCGTTGCTGATGCGCTCCAACACATCCGTCATGAACGCGTGTGAGAGCATCTTCCGCGCTTCGGCCTCGCTCACACCGCGTGAACGCAGGTAGAACAGGCCTTTCTCATCCAAGCGGCCGATGGTGCAACCATGGCTACATTTCACATCGTCGGCGTATATCTCCAGTTCGGGCTTGGTGAAGATCCGCGCGTCATCGCCTTGCAGGATGTTCGCGTTGCTCTGGTAGGCGCGTGTGCGCTGTGCATCCTGCCTCACGTACACCTTGCCGTTGAACACGCCCGTGCCCTTCTCCGCGATGATGCCCTTGTAGAGCTCGTCGCTGGTGCAATCCGGAACATCGTGGCCGATGTAGGTGTGGTTGTCGCAGTGCGTAGTGCCGTTCAGGACATACACGCCGTTCAGTTCAGCGTGCGCTTCCGGGCCAGCGAGCGCGACGTTCAGTTCGTTGCGGACCAGCGATCCGTTGAGCGTGGTGGTGTCAATGCTGAAGCGGCCCTTCGCGCCGATCGTCACGCCATCGAGACCGATATGTGCGGGGCCATTGGCTTCGTTCTGGAGAAGATGGATCGTGAGGTTCGCGCTTTCTCCGATCACGCTTTCGCGGATGCTGTTCACCAACGAGGAAGCTGTCGACTCCTCGGCTCCGCTCGGAGTGACAGCTTCGATGATCACTTCCACCGTAGCGCCTTCATGCAACATGAAGAGATCGCGGGGCTGGATCAACTGCTGTCCACCGGCGGTGATGTGCAGCACATGGATCGGCTTGCTCGTTTCCGTGCCTTTGGTGGCGAGGAGGATCAGGCCATCGGTGGGTGCGGCGGTGTTCATCGCTGTAAAGAGGCGATCACCGATGGGTGCGACCTGTCCGTAGTGGGCCTTCACCGGGCCGTGCGACAGGTGGTGCTTCAGGCTGTCGATGACAACGCCCTTCTCCGCCTTCAGATCATCGCTGAGGTCCGCCCGGAAGTGACCGTTCACGAAGACCACGCGTGTCGTATCGAACGGCAGTCGTGCGGGCAATGCAACAGTGACGTCGCTTTGGGGTGCGGCGTACGCATCCTTGAACAGTTTGCCGACGCGCGTGTATTTCCACGCCTCGGTCTTGATGCTCGGGACAGGAATCGCGTGCGCTTGGGCCAGTGCTTCGGCCGCGCCGGGCCATGTGCTGCCTGCTAACAACGGCAGCACCGTTGTCTTGGGGTCGGTCATTGTTGCGGTGCTCATCGTGGTATCGTCTCGGGTCGACCTGCTTCGGCTTCGCTCAGCACGGGTCGACGCTACACCGTATCCGCTTTGATCCAATCGTAGCCCTTCTCTTCGAGCTCAAGGGCCAGTTCCTTCGGCCCGCTCTTGATGATGCGGCCATCGGCCATCACGTGCACGAAGTCGGGTATGATGTGGTCCAGCAGCCGCTGGTAGTGTGTGACCACGATAAAGGCATTGTCCTTCGTGCGCAGCTTGTTCACGCCGCCGGCAACGATGCGCAGCGCGTCGATGTCCAGGCCGCTGTCCGTCTCATCAAGGATACCGAGCTTCGGTTCGAGCATCGCCATCTGGAAGATCTCGTTGCGCTTCTTCTCGCCACCGCTGAAGCCCACGTTCAGGTTGCGGTTCATCAGGTCGGGATCCATTTCTACCAGCTTCGCGCGTTCGCGCACCAGCACCAGGAAATCCTTGCCGCTCAGTTCCGCTTCGCCGCGCGCCTTCTTCGATTCGTTCAGCGCGGTGCGCAGGAAGTTCATGTTGCTCACGCCGGGGATCTCCACCGGGTATTGGAAGGCGAGGAAGATGCCCTTCCACGCGCGCTCCTCCGGGGATAGTTCGAGCAGATCCTGACCTTGGTAGCTCACGCTCCCGCCGGTGACCTCATATTCCTCGCGCCCGGCGAGCACATTGGCCAGCGTGCTCTTGCCGCTGCCATTGGGTCCCATGATGGCGTGGACCTCGCCCGCTTTCACCGTCAGGTTCAGGCCCTTCAGGATGTCCTTGCCCTCGATGCGGGCCTGTAGATCTGTGATCGTCAACATGTGCTTCACGCCCGCCTCTCCACTTATTTAGAATCAGTCTAAAATCAACGGGAGGCCAAAGGTAGCCGCCTGCGCTGTGCCGACCAACGCGAACACGGGGCCGACAGGTCTTGTTCAGGGCGACCTCAATCGTTGCTGAAGGAATCCGCGCTCTGGTATCTGTTCGGTCTTCAGTTAGCGTCGGGGCAATGCGCACGCATCATCATGGCTGCCTCCATCGCAGCGGCAGGAGAACCGTATGCGCAAATGCGATGGAACTTGGACCTCC
>JAGODO010000413.1 GCA_017998165.1 Flavobacteriales bacterium
TGCCTCCCGTAGGAGTCTGGTCCGTGTCTCAGTACCAGTGTGGGGGATAACCCTCTCAGGCCCCCTAACGATCGTAGCCTTGGTGAGCCGTTACCTCACCAACTAGCTAATCGTGCGCATGGTCATCTTGTACCGCCGGAGCTTTCAAACCCGAGTGATGCCACTCAAGCTGTTATGGGATATTAATCCGGATTTCTCCGGGCTATCTCCCAGTACAAGGCAGATTCCATACGTGTTACGCACCCGTGCGCCGGTCGCCACCAATGTATTGCTACATCGTGCTGCCCCTCGACTTGCATGTGTTAAGCCTGCCGCTAGCGTTCATCCTGAGCCAGGATCAAACTCTCCATTGTAATGTGAGTTGTGATCTGACTCTTTGACGAGGTCTTTCATGTTGATCTCGCGATCATCAAGGACCTTGCTGTTCTCAGAATAGACAATACGTCAAAGAACGTTTATCAGAGCGGCCGAAGCCGGTTCCAAGTCTTTCGTTCAGTGCCTTCCGCGTTCATAGAACGTGGTCGTTTTCGTGGAAGGGGTGGCAAAAGTATCCGTCTTCACCTTTCCTACATCGGTCTGTGGAAAATTTCTTTCCGGAGACCCCTCAACTGCTTGCCAACCATTCCCGTTTCCGGGGCACTTCAAAGAACGTTCCCGTGTAAGGGGCCGCAAATGTAGCCGGACGACCACTCCCTCCAAATGTGGGGGCAACATTTTTTTCATCTATGCCCTCAGGGGGTGCTCAGGGACAGGGGCAACACCTTGCCGTTGAGCAGCTTGTACCCATCGAAAAGAAATCGTGCGATGAAGGCTCCCATCGCCTTGGCTTCAATCGACGCCTGGTAGCCAGGGAAGGCCTCCCGCAACATGGCCGTATCCACCGCCCCCAGGCATAGGCAATTGCAGCGCACGCCGGTGGCCTTGAGCTCTTCGGCCAGGCATTCCGTGATGCAGGCGAGCGCTGCCTTGCTCGCACTGTACCCTACAAGACCCGGGAACTTCACACTGCCTTGGAAGCCTCCCATGCTGCCGATGTTCACGACGTGGGCCTCCGGGCTCCTGCGCAGCGCGGGCAACAGTGCCTGGGTGAGCAACAAGGGCGCACGCGCATTCACACCGAACAGGGCATCAAGGTCCGCCGCTGTCCACGTCCCCAGCTCCCGTTTGCGCAAGGTCCCCGCATTGTTGATCAAACCGAAGAGCGCCCGATCGCCGACCGCCCGCTGTACCGCAGCGATCCCCGCTTCCGTCGACAGGTCGGCAGGCAGAACGGTCAATCGCTCTCCGCGCCGTTCAGCGGTCCACGCATCCAGGTCGCGTGATACGGCGATGACCTCCGCACCGTGCTCATTGGCAAGCGCCTCCGCCGTTCCGAAGCCCACCCCCCTTCCTGCTCCAGTGACCACCACGAGCGGCGCGATCTTTTCATCCGTGTGTGTGGCGGGAGGCTTCATTTCCTTTGGAGCGTCCAATATGGACACCTGACAAAGAACGCACATGAGAAGCGGGATCTGGAGCGAGCTGTTGCGGGCGAACAGCGCGGAGGACTGGTTCGTCGCATCCTGTTTCGCCATCGGGGGATGGCTTCTGGGCCAATTGGTCCTCCGGCTTTCGCACGGCCCCCTGAGCCGATGGGTCTCGCGCACATCGAGCACCGCGGATGATGTGCTGTTGCTCGCGCTGCGCGGGCCGCTGGTGGTGATCATTTCCATCCTCGGTCTCTTCTTCGGATACGAGCACCTGGCATGGCCGGCCAAAGCCGATCTGTGGATGTCCCGTGCGTTGCATGTGTCGATCGCGCTATCGATCACCTGGCTCATCGCACGCCTGATCACACGTGTCCTCAGTGATGTCCTGCGGAAGAACCCGAGCGTCGGGTCCAAGCGCGGCTCCGCCGTTCCCGCGATCACCGGTGTCGTGAACGTGCTGGTGTGGGGTCTTGGGCTTGTGGTCGCGCTGGGCAACGCGGGGTACGACGTGGGCGCGCTGCTCGCGGGCATCGGCATAGGCGGTCTGGCCATGGCGATGGCGGCGAAGGACACCCTTGCCAACGTTTTCGGCGGGATCACGGTGTTCGCCGATGAGCCGTTCCACGCTGGTGACCGCATCCGGATCGCCGATCACACCGGTCGGGTGGAAGCCATCGGCCTCCGCAGCACGCGGCTGCGAACGATCGAAGGCCCGATCGTGGTGATCCCGAACCACCTCTTCACGGAGAGCGTGGTGGTGAACCTGTCCGCAGAACCTTCTCAACGGGTTCGCTTGGATATCGGCCTGGTGTGCGAAACCCCACCGGAACACGTTGAGCGCGCGCTGGTCATCCTGGAAGAACTGGTCAAGGCCGAACAGGCATGGCTTGAAGCGAAGTACACGGTGAGCTTGAACGACCTGAAGGCCGACCAGCTCGGTGTGCTTTTCATCTACTACGTGCGCAAAGACAAGCCGGTCGATCAGGCGCGCACGCGGATCAACCTGGAAGTCCTGCGACGCTTCAATTCGGAAGGTCTGCGCTTCGCTTACCCGACATCTGTGCAGTACGCCG
>JAGODO010000414.1 GCA_017998165.1 Flavobacteriales bacterium
GTGCAACACCGGGCGCGATGAGGGTGATCTTCCTTACCCAGTATTTCCCTCCGGAGGTGGGTGCGCCGCAGAACCGCATCCACGCCACGGCCGTGGCCTTGAAGGCGAAGGGTGCTGACGTCACGGTGCTCACGGCGATGCCGAACTATCCCGAGATGCGGGTGCATGCGGGCTATCGGGGTCGCTGGAAAATGGAGGAGCGGATCGACGGCCTGCGGGTGATCCGCGCGTGGCTGCTGGTCACGGTCAAGCGAGGTGTCTTCTGGCGATTGTGCAATTATTTCTCCTTCGTGTTCAGCTCGCTGGTCATCGGTCTGCTGCATACGCGCCGGAGCGACGTCCTCTTCGTGGAATCCCCGCCCTTGTTCCTCGGTATCACGGCGATGCTGCTCGCCCGTGCGAAGAGGGCGAAACTCGTGTTCAATGTGAGCGACCTGTGGCCCGAAAGCGCGGTGCAGCTGGGCCTTGTCAACAACAAAGCGATGATCTGGGTGAGCACGCGTCTGGAGATGCGGTGCTACCGGCGCGCGGCACTGATCACCGGACAGACACAGGGCATCGTGCGCGACATCACGCGGCGATGTCCGGACAAACGCGTATGCTGGATCCCCAACGGTGTCGACTTCGCCGCGATGACCGCCGCATCGCAAGGCCCGCCGGACCGGTCAAAGCTGAACGCGCTGGGTATCGGCGGTGAAGCGACCGTCTTCGCGTATGCGGGCATTATCGGGCACGCGCAAGGGTTGGAGGTGGTGATCCAGGCCGCACGTGAGCTTCGTGGAAAGGACATCCATTTCCTGCTGGTGGGGGATGGCCCCGAGCGGGAGCGTTTGCGGGCATTGAAGGCGCAACTGGACCCGGTGAACGTTCACTTCGTGGACAAGATGCCCCGCGCCGAACTCATCGGTCTGCTACGAACGGTGGATGGGGTGGTGGTGCCGCTCCGCAAGAATGATCTGTTCAAGGGGGCCATCCCGAGCAAGATCTTCGAGGCGCTGGCGCTGGAGAAGCCGCTGTTGCTCGGGGTCGAGGGAGAAGCGCGCGATCTGTTCATCACGGAAGGCCGGGCCGGGCTCGCTTTCACGCCGGAAGATGCTGCCGACCTCGCACGCCAGGCGATGCGCTATGCCGGGGACCGGGCACTCATGCAGGAACATGGCGCCAACGGACTCCGTTACGCGCACGAGCGGTTCGACCGGACCCGGATCAGCGAGCGCTTGTGGGAGGAATTGCTCGCCATCCAGCCATCAAGGACATGAATACCGGACGGCTCGTACCCAACGGTGTCCGCGAGTCGGCGCGCGAGCTGTCGCAGGTCCATGGTCCTGTGGCGACGGCGTTGCTGCTCTTTTCCACGACGTGTTTCCCGCTCGCGCCGGCTCTGCTGCCTGTAGCGGCGGCCGGCGGTTTCATCGCCCTGGCCTGGCGCCATCGGCGCGATCGCGAGCGGATGATCACCGGTCTCTGGTCGAGCCCGCTTCCTTACGCGATCGCTCTTTATCTCTTGCACGTCGTGGGGATGGCGTGGAGCACCAATGTGGACTTCGGTCTTTTCGATCTCGGCATCAAGGCGCCGTTGTTGTTGCTCCCCGCACTCACGTTGTGGATCGGTAGGAAGTGGTGGTGCGGTCGCGAGCCGTTGTTCTTCGTCTTCTGCGTCGCGAACGCGGTGGCGGTGGTGCTGTGCATCCTCGCCGCTGTCATCCGCATCGCCAGGAACGGCGGGGCTGACGCCGGCCAACAGGTTTTCAGTTCACCATGGTCGCTGTTCCTGCACCCGAGCTACTTCGCCATGTACTTGGTAACCGGCCTGGTGGCCTGGTGTCTGCTATACCTCCCGAGGTCGTTGCCCGCATGGCTCTTCCAGCTTGTGCTGGTCGTGCTTTGCGTTGGTGTGGTACTATGCGGCAGCAAGGTCGGCTGGCTGCTCCTGCTCATCCTGCTACCCGTCGTTCTTGCGCTGCGATGGAGCGATCGCGCCTTGCGCCGCACACTTGTCGGCATGATGGGCATTTCGCTCATCGGACTCGTCGCGCTGGTGGGTACCTCCCGATATGCACTGGACCGCGTGCAAGAGGTCTGGCGCGCAGCAACGGAACGCGATCACGATGCCAAGGCCCAGACCAGCAGTGAGGTGCGCTGGCTGACATGGGATTCAGCGTGGCGGCTGTTCAAGGAACGACCGCTGGGCGGCACGGGCACCGGCGATATCAAGGACGAACTGGTGCGCGACTACATCGCCCATGATTTCACCACGGCGGCGGAGCATCGCCTCAATGCCCATGACCAGTTCCTGCAGACCGCAGCGTGCCTGGGTATTCCCGGCGCGTTGCTGATCGTGGGCCTCCTTCTCATTCCGCTCCTCGCGCGTGGCCGCCGCGATGCGCTCACCACGCTATTCCTGCTCATCTGCGCGGTGAACTGGGTGGTGGAGAGCATGCTGGAAGTGCAGGCCGGTGCGGTCTTCTTCGCGTACTTCGCGAGCGTGGTCCTGTGGTCAGGGCCAATGGACCGATCTTCGCCGCCACCTACCCGTCCAAT
>JAGODO010000416.1 GCA_017998165.1 Flavobacteriales bacterium
TCGTCAGCAGCATCTTCCACATGGCACGCACCTCGGCCGCATCCAGGTCAGGGAATACCGGGTCGCTGAAGCGGGCATCGTCAGCGTAGCATGCCCCCATGGTGGACCAGTCGCGTTGCGCGAAGGCAGTGTAGAAACGTCCGATGACCGACATGCGGACAAGGTAGCGATCACCGCGTGCTTTCCTTTGGTGCCTTGCGACCGCTATGGCGCACCGTGCATGAGCACCTGGATCACCATCCTCCGAGGCATCAATGTCAGTGGCGCACGAAGGCTGCCGATGAAAGAACTGAAGGAACTCTTCGAAACGCTGACGTGTACGAACGTTCGCACCTATATCCAGAGCGGTAACGTCGTATTCGAGAGCGCGAAGCTTGACGTCGGGACATTCGGAAAGAAGGTGGAAGGGGCGATCAAGCAGGGCTACGGCTACGACGTGCCGGTACTCGTCCGATCGCTGGACGAGATGAAGCGCGTGGCGTCAACGAACCCGTACCTGCGGAAGAAAGGCATCGAACTCGACAAACTGCATGTGACCTTCCTCGCTGCCGAACCCGCGAAAGCAACCGCTTCCGCCATTGCCGGAACCACCTTCGGGAACGACAGCTTCGAGCTGCTCGGCCGCGAGGCCTTCGTGCATTGTCCCGATGGCTACGGCAATACCAAGCTCAACAACAATTGGTTCGAGAACAAGCTGAAGGTGAGCGCCACCACACGTAACTGGCGCACGGTAAACGAGCTGGTGCGGATGGGCGAGGCCGGGTGAGCCCTCATCAGCTCACCAGACGATCTTCTGCCTTCTGATCCGTGTGCGGTACTTCACGTTCCAACCTCTGGGGTGGCGGATGGAGAAACTCAGCTTCACCGTGCTGGAGGCGCCAGCTTCCAGGTCCATGGGCCATTCCACGAAGCCCTCCGGGGCGTTCAAATCGCCCTTCGAGAGTTCCAGCACCTCCACCTTGATCTGATCGTCCATGCTCACGGGCACCTGGTCCCGTAGCGTGACGTGGACGGGCGACGGGCTGTTGTTCTTCACCGTGATATCATAGGTCATCGTCTGCTTGCGTTCGCTGCCGATGGCCTTGCGGCTCGTGCGGTCCTCCAGTTCCTTGCGCTCCACACGGATGTCGTTGTCGCGCCCAAGGGAAAGGTCCAGCGTATCGTCGATGCCTGCCGTGCGGATCATGGACTCGCCGATGTAGCGGTCCTCGTAGTAGACGTTGGCGGGGCCGTCCACCAGGTCGAGTGCTTCCCAACCGGTGATGCGCGCCTGCAGGAAGGCATCGCGGTCCATCTTGGGCACGGCAACGTACCGGTACTCCGCGGGCAAGGTGTGCTCGGCCACTTCCACCATGTACGGCTGCCCATCGCTCGGCACATCGTAGGTGCGCTTGATCTTGAACTCGGCCGTTACTTCTGAAACGGTGATCAGTTCATAGCGATGGCCGGGATCCACGTTGCTGTTGATGCTCATGTTCAAGCTGCCCTGCTGTTGCTGCGCCTGGCTCTGGTACAGCTTCAGGTCTTCCCCGCCGAACGGCGCATCCGAACGATTGCTCAACTCCCAGCGCGTCAGCTCCGGTGAGCTTGCCCCGAGCGAAGGGTCGGCCGTGCTGAGGGTCATGTTCATCTTGCTCCAATCGATGCCCGTGTTGTTGTACACCTGGGCCTTGTAGCGGAGCGTGATCGGCCCCGTGTTGTTCATCGCCACCAGATCGTAGGCAGGCGACCAGCCCGTATTGGCCACGAGGTAGCGCAGTTCGAGACGCGCATGCAGGGCACGGTCCGCGTTCACCAGCACCGTCACCTTCTTGCGGTCCCGACCGCCCGTGTTCTCCAGCTTCTGCAACTCCTGCTGCGCGGACCTGAGGATGTTCTCCAACTCGTCCTTCTCCCGTTGCGCCGCGCTCATGTCCCGGTTGATCTTCAGCGTGCGCTCATGGAAGTACTCGTTGGCCTTTGACAGCGCCTCAGCGGTGAGTGTGGTATTGGCTCCGCCGATCGCATAGTTGTGCGTGAGCATCTCCCTGGCCGCCTGACCCGCTCCCATCCTGTCCGTGACCTCCACGATCCGCGTGCTCAACAGACGCACACTGTCCTGCAAGCGGGCGATGCGGGGCTCGGAGCGCTCCGCCGGGATCCTGTCATCAGAAGGATTCACACTCAGAATGGCCAGGTCGCCCTTGATCGCCACCTGAACGCTCTGGACGTAGGTGTGCTGCGAAAGCTCCTTCAGCACGATGGCGTTCAGGCCGGCGGCGAGATCGACTTCCGCCGTAGTGCGCACCTCCCCACCGTTCAGGTAGACCGTGACGTGCTCGATACCGGGATCGAGGCTGATCCGCTTGCCGTTCTGGGCGAAGCCGGTGGAGGCGATGAAGATCAACAGGAGAACAGGGAATGCGCGCATGGGGGTGGGTGTTCGGGCCTGACGGCAGCGGCCTCGAACTTATGCGTTCATCGCGGGAGGATCCGCCGCTCCCCCTCACCGATCGACAGGTCGTTGATGCTGGCGAAGCGCTTGCGCATGTAACCGAG
>JAGODO010000415.1 GCA_017998165.1 Flavobacteriales bacterium
TGGTCGTCCCGTACGGTCAGCGTCGCTTTAGATTAGACGGCGATGCACGATCCCCGACGCAGGTTGTTCATGGTGGGCTTGCAGGTTCTCGTTCTGAGCAGCGGGATCGTCGCACAGAACACGATGAACATCGACAGCCTCCGTCATGTGCTGGCAACCCACCCGGAACAGGACACGCTACGGGTGAACACGCTGTCCGACCTCTGCGCCGAATATTGGGATCGGGATCTGGACAGTGCGTTCGCCATCGCCGGTGAAGTTCTCGCGCTTTCCCAGCGGTTGGGTTACATGTCCGGCATCGGGAAGGCGTACAACAACATGGGCGTGGTGCGCTGGTATGAAAGCAACTACCCCGAAGCGCAACGGTACCTGGAGCTCGCGCTGAACGCACAGCAGGCCACGGGGCGCAAGGCGGAGATGACAGCCGGGTACCATAACCTGGGCCTGGTCTATGACGAGCAGGGCGAGTATCCCCGCGCGCTGAGGTACTATCTCGATGCGCTGAGGATAGCCGAGAGCACCGGCGACGAAGCCGCCACGATGCGGGAACTCGGCGCGATCGCTACCATCCACTTCAGTCAGCGCCAGTACGACATGGCCCTCCAAGAGCAGGAACGCGTGCTCGCGGTGCGGGAACGGAGCGGCGAGCCATGGGCCCTGTCCGAGACCTGCAGCAATCTGGGCAACATCCACGAAGCCCTGGGCCACCTGAAAGAGGCGGCGATGTGGTATGATCGGGCACTCGTGCTCCGCCAGCGGATCGATGATCAACAGGGGCTGGCCATTTCCTACAACAATCTGGGGAGCTTGTATGCCGGGCAGGGCAAGGTGGAGGAGGCGCTGGCGAGTTTTGAAAAGGCGATGGCGATCAACGAGCGCCTGGGCTACCGCAAGGGCATGGCATCCGTGCTGCTTTCCATGGCGGATGTCCGGGCCGGGCACGGTGAGCGTGTGAAGGCGCTCGCCCTGGCCCAGCGCGCACTCGCCCTCGCGGAAGAGGTGAAGGCGCTGGACTACCAACATACCGCACTGGAGCGGTTGTCCACCATGGCCGCTTCGATGAACGACCATGCGGCGGCATACGCCTACCGCCTGCGCTACGAGGCCTTGAACGATTCCATCTTCAACGCTGAACGCGCACGTGTGCTGGTGCGCTACCAGATGCGCGCCGACTTCGACCGGCAACAACTCGCGGACAGCCTTGCCCATGCGCACGAACTCGCGCATGTAGAGGAGCAGCGCACCATTGAACGCCTGCAAGCCGGTCGCAGCCGGAAGCGATACCTGGTCCTTGGCGGGATCGTGGTGTTCGCTCTGGGCGGAAGTGTGCTGTATCTGTACATCGACCGCCGTCAACGCCAGATGCGTTTTGAGAAGGATGCCGCGCAGCTTGAAACGCAGGCGCTGCGCAGCCAGATGAACCCGCATTTCATCTTCAACGCGCTGAATTCGATCAACGCGTTCATCCAGACCAACGACCGCGACAAGGCCACGGTCTATCTCGGCCGCTTCGCGCGGCTCATGCGCCTTGTACTCGAGAACAGTCGCCGGCCCGAGGTTCCGCTGAAGGACGACCTGGAAGCGCTCGGTCTCTACCTCGGATTGGAGCGCGCTCGCTCGCATGAGATGTTCGACTATCGGGTGGAGGTCGATCCGTCCATCGACCAGGAGGCGGTCCTGGTGCCCCCCTTGGTGATCCAACCGTTCGTGGAGAACGCCATCTGGCACGGCATGGCCGGCAAGGAAGGGAAGGGGCACATCCTTCTGAGCGTACGCCGTCGTGATGAGCAGCTGATCATGTGCATCGAGGATGATGGTGTGGGAAGGAACGCGCCGAAACCCGCTGGGGACATGCCCACGAAGAGTTCCCTGGCCACCACCATCACCCGTGCGCGACTCGACCTCATCGGCAAGCAGAAGGGCCGTCCGGCGGGGTTCAAATACATTGATCTCCCGCAAGGCACAAGGGTTGAAGTGAGCCTTCCGTGGACGGAGGAGATGTGAACGGAGCGGTCCGTTTGTCACCTTCAACGGCGAAGTGAAATACACCGGCAGCGGGAACGACCGCGACCCCATCCTCACCACCGTGGGAAGTACTACGCCCAACAACATCGCCAACACTTACAGCACCCACGATGTGAACCTGAACGGGCAGGTGAAATACACCGGCAGCGCGAACGACCGCGATCCGATATTGGTGAACGTGGGAAGCACGACACCCAACAACGTGCGGGTGCAGCAGTTGCCCTGACCGGAGTTTTTACATGAGAAGCAACCGCCTGGCTCCTCTATGGGCATCTGTAGAACGGACAGGTTCGGCAGGTGGGAAGCACGGAGTCATCAGGAGCGCCCGCCGGGATCCATCGAGGTGTTTAGCAGATGGTCGCTGCATCGGTGGCGGGCACCGAACAGGGGGGGGGAGGATGATCCTGCATCGGCTTTGCAAGCCGGTTGGATCCGTGTAGCATTGCCGTGATGGAGGGCGAAGAACCGATCCTGATCGACAGAAGGTCATCAGCGCTGGTCGTGTTGCCGCTC
>JAGODO010000128.1 GCA_017998165.1 Flavobacteriales bacterium
CCCAGATCAAGACCCTCGCCGAGTTCATCACCGAACGGCAGCACGAGTTCACCTACGCTACCGGCGAGCTCAGCCAGTTGCTCACCAGTTTCCGCCTGGCCGGCACAATGGTGAACCGCGAAGTGAACAAGGCCGGCCTCGCGGAGGAGATCCTCGGCGCGCAGGGCAGCGAGAACGTCCAGGGCGAACAGCAGCAGAAGCTCGACGTCTACGCCAACGACCTCTTCATCCGCCTGCTCAAGAGCCAAGGCATGGTGTGCGCCGTGGCCAGCGAGGAGAACGACGACATCGTCCACTTCGACAACGGTGGGAAGTACGTGGTGACGATGGACCCGCTCGATGGTTCAAGCAACATCGATGTGAACGTCAGTATCGGCACCATCTTCAGCATTTACCGCCGCGTGAGCACGGGCGACAAGGCCACGATGGAGGATTTCATGCAGCCGGGCACCGCGCAGGCGGCAGCGGGCTACATCATTTACGGCAGCAGCACGATGCTCGTGTACACCACGGGCCATGGCGTGAACGGCTTCACGCTGGACCCCAGCATCGGTACGTTCTGCCTGAGCCATCCGGACATGAAGACACCGGAGGAAGGCAAGATCTACTCGGTGAACGAAGGCAACTACTACGACTTCAGCGATGGCGTGCGCACGTACATCGACGACTGCAAGAAGCAGAAGATGAGCGCGCGTTACATCGGCAGTCTTGTGGCCGACTTCCACCGCAACCTGCTGAAGGGCGGCATCTACTTGTACCCCGCCACGGCCAAGTCACCGAAGGGAAAGTTGCGACTGCTCTACGAAGCGAACCCGCTGGCGATGATCGTGGAACAAGCGGGCGGCATGGCCACGGACGGTTCTGCGCGCATCCTCGATCTGAAGCCGACGGAACTGCACCAACGGTGCCCCTTGTACATCGGTAGCAAGGGGATGGTGGTGAAGGCGATGGCTTCTTAGCGCTCGTCCGGTACGGTTGGCCCAAAGGCGACCTGCGGCGTGCATAGAAGCGATATTCGCGCCCACAGCGTCATTCTCTCCCATGACCGAACAAGTACACACGCGCTGGGCCACCCTGTCCTGGCTCTGCCCGAACACCATCGAGATCCGGTTCACCTCCGGCATCCTGCTGGACATGGCGGCGATCGCCGAGGTGATCACCGCACGCAAACGCATGCAGGGTGACACGCCGGTCGGTCTGTTGCTCATCATCCCACAGGAAACGGAATTGGACCTGGCCATCATCGGCATGGACCATTTGCGGATACATCAGGCCACGGACAAAGTGCTGGCCTTCGCGGTCGTTGCGCGCAGCGCGGTCTCTGAAGTGCTGCTCCGCCTCTACAAGGCGTACTACCCGACCTTCTTCCGGGCCGAGGTCTTCACCGATGAACGGGAGGCCGGCATGTGGCTGCGGGAGCACACGGCTTCGGCGCTGGCATCCGCCTGAACGGCAGGGCGCAGGGGTAAGCATCGGTGCGGATCCGGAGCGAAGACTATCCTTGCGTATGCCTCGTGTCTTCGTTTCGGGTTGCTTCGACCTGCTGCACAGCGGGCACGTGGCCTTCCTGAAGAGCGCCGCGGAACATGGCGAACTGCACGTATGCATCGGGAGCGATGCGACCGTTCACACGCTCAAGAAGCGATGGACGATCAATGACGCGAACGAGCGCAGGTACATGCTCGAAGCGCTGTCGTGCGTGCATGAGGTGCATGTCGGTTCCGGCAGCGGCCAGATGGACTTCGTCCCGGAATTCGAGAACGTGCGGCCCGATGTGTTCGTGGTGAACGCCGACGGCCATGCCGAAGCGAAGGCCGAACTGTGCCGTGAACACGGCGTGCGCTACGTGGTGCTGGAGCGCACACCGCATGAAGGACTGAAGGCACGGAGCACCACGGCGCTCCGCGATGAATGCACGATCCCTTTCCGCCTCGACCTCGCCGGTGGATGGCTCGATCAGCCGTACGTCTCGCGGCATCACCCGGGCAGCGTGATCACCATCAGCATCGAGCCCACACACACCTTCAACGACCGCAGCGGGATGAGCAGCAGCACACGCAAAAAGGCGATCGCGCTCTGGGGCACGCATCTGCCCGATGGTGACCGCGAGAAGCACGCCCGCATGCTTTTCGCCTTCGAGAACCCGCCCGGCACGGCGGAGGTCAGCGGTTCGCAGGACAGCATCGGCATCGTGTTCCCGGGTTTGAACCGCGCGCATTACGATGGTGACTACTGGCCTGCCCGCATCGAGAGCGTACACGACGAGGAAGTACTACGCTTCATCGAAGACCACTTGCACCTGGTGCCGCTCGGTCCGCGTGGCAGTGACTTCAACGTGCTGGAGGGAACGCGCATCGATGCGGCTGGAACGAAAGCGCTGGCCGATGCGGCGGATGCATGCTGGAACGCGGTGCTGGCCAAGGATGCGGGGGCCTTCGGCGATGCGTTCCGGAAGTCGTTCGAGGCACAGGTGGCGATGTTCCCGAACATGGTGGACGACGACATCCATGCGGCGATCACCAGGCACGCACCCGATGCGTTGGGATGGAAGCTGAGCGGTGCGGGCGGCGGTGGCTACCTCATCCTCGTTCGCAAGGAGCAATTGCCCGGTACCCTGCGGGTCAGCATACGGCGGAGCGCTTGGTGACCATGGGCAGCAGATCGCAACGCACCGCCATCGCGCTCGTCACGAGCCTGTTCTTCCTGTGGGCGTTGGCGCACAACCTCAACCCCATCCTCATCCCGCACCTGAGGAAGGCGCTCCAGTTGAACGACATGCGCAGCGCCCTCGTGGACAGCGCATTCTTCATCGCCTACTTCGTGATGGCGCTGCCGGCGGGCGCGATGATGAAACGCTTCGGATACCGCATGGGTATCGTCGGGGGACTGCTGCTGTTCGCATTGGGCACCTTCCTGTTCTGGCCGGCGGCCACGCTGCGGTCCTACCCCTTCTTCCTCAGCGCGCTCTTCATCATCGCCAGCGGGCTCACCTTCCTGGAGACGGCCGCGAATCCGTACATCAGTATTCTGGGCGATCCTGCCACGGCGCCGCGCCGGTTGAATTTCGCGCAAGCCTTCAACGGGCTTGGTGCTGCGCTGGCGGCCTGGTTCGGCGGACGCTTCGTCCTGAGCGGAAGGGCGCTGACCGAAGAAGAATTGACGGCGATGACACCCGGTGCGCTCGACGCCTACCTCACGAGCGAGGCGTTGGCGGTGCGCGTGCCCTACATGATCATCGGCCTGGTCGTGCTCTTCGCGGCGGTCCTTTTCCTGCGCACGCATCTGCCGGAGATCAGTGGAACCGACAACGGGCAGCAACGCGACCCGCGCGCCTGGCACCGCTTGAAACTCGGTGTGGTCGCACAGTTCTTCTACGTGGGCGCGCAGGTTGGCGTGGCCAGCTTCTTCATCCGCTTTGCCGGACAGGTCGCGGAGATCGGCGAGAAGGACGCGGCCTACCTGCTGAGCATCGGCCTGCTCCTCTTCATGGCAGGGCGCTTCATCGGCACGGCGCTCATGCGTTGGATCGCCGCATCCACGCTCCTGGCCATCTGCGCGTTGCTCAACATCGCGCTGGTCGCCATGGCCGTTCTCACCGATGGGTACATCGCCGTAGGCGCATTGCTCGGCGCTGAACTTTGCATGAGCATCATGTTCCCCACGATCTTCTCGCTGAGCATCGATGGCCTTGGTCACGACACCAAGCTGGGCTCGTCGTTGCTGGTAATGAGCATCGTGGGCGGCGCGGTGGTACCGCCGATCATGGGTGCCATCAGCGACCGTCACAGTCTCCGGTTCGCGTATCTCGCACCACTGGTGTGCTTCGTTGTTGTCCTGTTGTTCGCAAGGGTCGTGCGCAAACCGCTTCACGCATGACCACTTGCTACGCCCTCGACCTGAAGGACGATCCCGCGCTGACCGCCGCTTACGACGACTGGCATACACACGTGTGGCCGGAAGTGCTGGACCACCTGCGCGCGCAAGGCATCACACGGTGCGTCATCCATCGCACGGGCAACCGCCTCTTCATGACCCTGGAGAGCAGCACCGGTGCACCGTCCGATGGCGGTGGGTCGCCACTGCCACCACGCGTGCAGGAATGGGAAGACCTGATGGCCAGCTTCCAGCAGCCGCTCCCATTCGCCACGCCCGGCGAAAAGTGGGTGCGCATGGATAGGATCTTCGACTGGTCAGCCGAATGAACCTGGATCCGTCCGGCGTGTAAGCACACGACTGAACTTTGCACTCACATGCTGAAGAACGCCCTTACCCCATCGCTCCTCCTCTGCGCGACGATCGCCAGCGCCCAATGGGAACTGGTCACGCCCATCAAAACCCGCAGTGAGTTCGAAGCCATCCGCATGGTGACGGACGAGGTGGGCTATGCCATCGACAAACCGATGGGCGCGATCCTGCGCACCCGTGATGGCGGCACCACGTGGGAGCGCATGGCCAACAACTTGCTGAACAGCCCGGAAGCCGTGTTCATGTGGGATGAGGAACGCGGCATCGCCGTGGGCGAGTCCGGCAGCGTGTATCTCACCAGCGACGGTTTCACCACCATCAGTGGCCAACAGAACCCGACGTTCGGGGAATTGAGCTGTGTATTCTTCGTGAACGACACCCTGGGCTGGGCGGGGAGCCTCACGGGCAAGATCCATCGCTCGGAGGACGGCGGTGCGACGTGGTCGCTGATGAACAGCGGCCAGTCCACGAGCAACTACATGACGGCGATCCAATTCCTCGATACCCAAGTGGGCTATGCCAGCTGTTCCGGTGGTGAAATGCTCAAGAGCACCGATGGTGGCTTGAACTGGGAAGGCGTCGGTCCGTTCGATCAGGTCGTGCTGATGCGCGATCTCCATTTCTACGACACGCAGCTGGGTGTGGCCGTTGGCAGCGCGGGCGAAGTGATCCGCACCACGGACGGTGGAGCCACGTGGGACTCGATCCCATCCAATACCACCTACACGATGTACGACCTCGATGTACAAGGGAACGTGATGGTGGCAGCAGGCGGATGGGGGCGCGTTATCCGTAGCACGGATGCCGGGCTCACCTGGACCGAGCAACAGGTCGGTCTGGCGGAGCACAAGAGCATCACCCTCACGCCGGGCGGCACGGGCCTAACCGGCACCGACGGCGGCATGCATCGCACCACCGACCTCGGCCTCACGTGGGGGATCTGGAAGGAGGGCACCTGGCACACGCGGATCAACAAGATGGCCTTCATGGATGCCGACACCGGCGTGGCGATCGGCTGGCTGACCATGGGCGGCTTTGAGAACGGGCTGCTGCGCACGACCGATGGCGGCAGGCACTGGAACAAAGCCGGTGGCGGTGGGCTTGGCGTGCATTTGACGCCCGATGGCATCGGTTGTCTCGGCGGCGGCGGCGGTTCATTCGCACGAACAACGAACGGCTTCGATACGCGCACCCAGGTAAGCGGGCCCAACGTGGCTATCCGCTGCACCTGGAGCTTCGATGCGAACACGCACATCGTGGCCGGAGGCGCGGTGCTGGGCGGGATCTATCGCACGACCAACGGCGGTCAGGACTGGTCGTACGTGGTCGATGTCGGCAACATCACCATCAGTGACCTGTGGTTCGTGAATGACCTGCAGGGATATGCCGTAGGCGAATACGGCGACAACTACCGCACCATGGATGGCGGGATCACCTGGGAACCCATGGCCGGGGCCGGCGGTGGGCATACCATCTTCTTCCTGAACGAGCAGCTGGGTTGGACGAAAAACTACCGCACGACGGACGGGGGTGACAGCTGGACCTATATGGGCGGCACCCCGCAAAGCACCATGAGCATCTTCTTCACCGATGCGGACACGGGCTACGCGGTGGGCTATTCAGGACAGACCGTGCGCTCGACAGATGGTGGCATCACGTGGGCAACGATCCTGCCGGAGATCCTGAACGCCAGCGTGGGCGACGCCGCATGGGTGGATGGCGCGATCGTGATCGGCTGCAACAACGGCGACATCTTCCGTGCGCAGGTGAGCTGTCCGCAATCCGCTGACGTACCCGTGATCACAGAAGCAGGCGGCTCGTTGTGTACCAACACCAATGGCACCGCACAGTGGTACTTGAACGACGAGCCTGTGCTGGATGGGAACACGCCATGCATTGCCGCCACCGAACCTGGCAACTACTACGTCATCGTCACCGATGGACTGGGCTGCGTGTCCGCACCTTCAGCCACCGTGCAGGTGATCAATACGGGGATCGCGCCGGAGATCGCCAGTGGCGCACGACTGCTACCGAACCCGGGGACGGACCTTGTGCGCATCGAACGCGATGAAGCCTCACCGGTGGTGCTGACTTTCCTCGATGCGCATGGGCGAATTGTGGGCACCGAGCAGCACACGGGGAACAGCTTTGCCGTAGATGTCTCCGGACTGATGCCGGGCATGTACCTCGTGCGGATGGCAGCCTTGGAGGGTGTCGAGTCGATGCGGTTCGTGAAGGAGTAGTAAGGGCTCGCTGAGCGATGATCCTGGCCTTCGACACCGCCTATTCCGGAGATCGCGCCAAGACGGTCTGCATCGCCTTCCATGACTGGTCCGACCAAGTACCGACGAGCATCCACAGCGAGACCATCGACGGTGTCGCGGACTACGAGCCGGGACAGTTCTACAAGCGCGAACTGCCATGCATCCTCAGTTTGCTGAAATCCATTCCATTTGATGATGTGGAAGTGATCATCGTGGACGGCTTCGTTGTGTTGGACGATACGGGGCTTCCGGGACTTGGTGCGCATTTGCACGCCGCGCTCGCTGGACGAGTGCCGGTGATCGGTGTGGCCAAGACCAATTTCGCCACGCTTCATCAGTTGAAGGCCGAAGTGTTGCGGGGAAAGAGCAAGAAACCGCTGTACGTAACGGCGATGGGCATGCTGCTGGAGCGGGCCGCTGATCGTGTGCGCACCATGCACGGCGAATTCCGGATGCCACATCTGCTGTCCGAACTCGATCGGCTGACAAAGACACCCCACCTGTAGGCTTAGCTTCGCACCCGTTCCCGAACCCGATGCCCGGAATCCCCGGCACCGGGTTTCGGGCATTTTGGCGTCCATGAACCCGCACCAAGTCAGCATCCTGTCTATCGCTGGTCTTCTTCTGATAATCGGAGGAGGGTGTCAGACCTCCGGGACAACCGTTCTTCCTGAAGCGATCGATCCGGAGCAAGTCTCAAACGCCGTCGTTCTCTACCGCATCATGGATCAACAGACGATGCTGTTCGATTCAGTCCTTCTCCCATCCCCGATGCTGGATCGCTTCGTCCGGTCATGGAACACTTCGGAACAGGCGGAGATGAGGAAGTTCGCTCCATCCTTCACCATCATGCTCCAGCTCAAGGACAGTAGCAGACGGTCATTCCGATTGAATGGGAACTACGCCAAAGAGAAAGATGACCGGAGCTTCCGCCTGCGCGACACCTCGTTGATAGCAAGTTTGGATTCGCTCCGCTCGTTCAATGAGCACTGGTATGGCCGCTACGGAACGGAGAACGGAGCAATTCTCGAACTCTATCGCAATGGCAGGTATCACTACTTCATGAACCAATGCACATATGGCTACAGTTCCGAGGGAACATGGTCAAACGTGGGCGACACGCTTCGTTTGATAGCAGACCCAGAGCCCAATAGCACGGCAGGTCCGATCACAAGTCGTTTCGAATGGGCGTCGTTTGGCGAACCCTTTGTTCGGAAAGGAAGCATCCTCTATTTCACCGTTGAGGGAGATCTCAACTATCACTACTTCTTCACCAAGGAATGACCTCCCTCCCCGACATCCTCTCCCTCTTCCGCAACGACGCACGGATCGCGCGCATCGCCGATGGCCTGCAACCAGCGAACGCGCGCGTGCAGATCGCTGGCACCATCGGTTCCTCCCAAGCACTGATCGCTGCATCGGTCATAGACCTCATGAAGGGCGTGCATGTGTTCGTCCTCACCGACAAGGAAGAAGCGGCCTACTTCATCAATGACCTGGAAGCACTGCGCGGAAAGGACAAGGAGGCGCGCAATGCGAAGAAGGAGGAGGACATGCTCTTCTACCCTGCGCCGTCGCGTTCGCCTTATGATCCCGATGGACATCATGATGGTGAGCGGGTGAGCCGCACGGAAGTGTTGGAGGTCTTGATGAAGCGCCGTGATGAGAATGATGAAGCGCTTCGCCCTTCGACGGGCTCAGGGGCTCAGCGTGACAGCTCATTGGTCATCGTCACGTATCCCGAAGCGTTGGTGCCCTTGGTGGTTGGCCAGGAGACGATGGTGAAAAACACGCTCTCGATCAAGCGCAACGAGGAGCTCCCGATCGACACACTGGAGGAATGGTTGCTGGAGACCGGCTTCTCGCGCGTGGAGTTCGTGTACGAGCCCGGCCAGTTCAGTGTGCGCGGCGGCATCGTGGACGTGTTCAGCTATGGCAGCGACAAGCCCTACCGCATCGAGCTCTACGGCGACACCGTGGAAAGCGTGCGCCGTTTCGATCCGCAGGACCAGTTGACAGTGGAACGCTTGGCCGAAGCGGTTATCGTTCCCGACCTGCAGGACGAGGACGCCGCACGGCAACAACTCTTCTTCGCGCAACTGCCCGAGACCGCCACCATCTGGCTGCGCGATCTGCAAGCCATCGGTGATGCGGCGACGAAACAGTTGAAGCTCCTTGGAGAGTCCTACGACCGTCTTCCGGACAAGGACAAGCACCCGACCCCGGCTGATCTGCTCGCGACGGATGGTGTGTTGATCAAAGGCCTGCTCGGTTTCCGGAAGATCTTCTGGAAAAGCACCGTGGCCCCCGAGACCACAAAGCAGGTTGCGGATGTCGTTGTCGATTTCCAACAGCGGCCGCAACCGACGTTCGCCAAGGAATTCAAAGTCCTCAGCGGCGACCTGCACAACAAGCAGAACGCGGGCTACACGAATTTGATCGCCTGCAACAGCGCGAAGCAGAGCGAGCGCCTCTACTCCATCTTCAATGACATGGAGCATGAGGTGGCCTTCACACCGCTGGTGCTCGACCTGCACGAAGGCTTCATCGATCCCGAGTTGAAGCTGGCGCTGTACACGGACCATCAGATCTTCGAGCGCTACCACCGCTTCCGCCTGAAGGAGGGCTTCCGCAAGAATTCGCAGGCGCTCACGCTGAAGGAGCTGACGCAACTGAAACCCGGCGACCTCGTGGTACACATCGACCATGGCGTGGGCGTCTTCAGCGGACTGGAGAAGATCGATGCCGGTGGTTCGATGCA
>JAGODO010000417.1 GCA_017998165.1 Flavobacteriales bacterium
GCAACACCTCCCGCAATACCCGGAGGGGGGTAATTCCTGGGCCGGCTACTCCACCGGAGCGTAGAATCCGATCCTGCCCTTGACCCGTCTTGACAACACCAGTTCTCCCGTCCCGACCTTTCTTCCCGTTTCGCGCGTGTTCTGCTGTCCGATGATGAAGCTGCCCGGGGCCCTCACCTCAAGGATGATCGCCGTATGGTGCGGCATCGTGATCGTGTGGATCGCCCGACCCTCCTCCCACCGGAATTCCACCCGCTCGAACTGCACGATGACCCCCGGCAGGACCGTTTCCCTTTCCGGGTCGAGCTTGCGCCCGAACGCGTAGTCACCGTCCCACTTGGCTCCGGCCGCGTCCAGGGCTTGAGCGGCCAGGTCCCAGCACTCTCCGCGCCCCACCCGCCTACCGACGTGCTCACGCACGAAGGCCACCACACGTTGGTTCAACGGTGGCAGGCTGTCGGGCTGGGCGACCAGCCCGGCGGTACTCAGGACCATTCCGAAGACGATGGATCGGCGATGCACGGTACCAAGGAACGCAGAAGCCCGGCGATCAGCATTCTGCGGCTCCCGGCCGACCGGTCACGAGGCCGAAGGACCCTTGACCCGAGCGGGAATACGGTCAAACCTCGCAGCATCGTCGGAACCCTTCGGCGCTTGCGCCGTTCAAGCCGCCGATACATTCAGATGCGCACGCATTCCACCATACTTCTCCTCTTCCTGGCGATCGCATCCAATGGGCAGACCGGTCCGGGTGGCGTGGGCAACGCCGGAAGCAATGTCCTCTGGCTGCGCGCGGACAATGGCGTGAATCTCGCCGGGTCGAATGTGATCAGCTGGCTTGACCGCAGCGGGAACAACAACAACGCCACCGCACCGAGCGTGGCCGCACGTCCCACATTCAGCGCCGCGACGCTGAACGGATACCCGGTCCTCTCGTTCGATGGGGTCAACGACGAATTCAGGATCCCCGACGCCAACTCCCTGGACCTGCAGCAATGGGACATGTTCCTGGTGAACTCCGTGACCAACCCCAAGAACAACAACGTGTGGCTCTCCAAAAGCAGCAGCACGCAGCCGAACTACGCCCTGTGGAGCCCGCTCAACGGCGCGCTCACCATGCCGATCTACGACATCTTCACGTTGTTCAGTGCTCCCTCCACCCCTGCCGGTACCGTGGGTGTCCCGTACAGCTTGCTGGAATACAACAACAATGTGATCCTCGGCCTGTTCCCGTCGCGAACGGTCTACAAGTTCGGTGCGCAGATCTACAATGACCTGAACCTGCTGCAGCTGCCCGCTGCGAACGGGAACCAGCTGTACATCGGCAACGCACAAGGGGCGGCCGGATGGAACCTGGATGGTGCCATCGCCGAAACCGTGATCTACAACACGCCGATCAACACGACGCAGCGGATCATCATCAACAACTACCTCGCGGCGAAATACAACTTCACCCTCGCTGCGAACGACAACTACGTGCAGGACAATCCAGCGCAGGGCGACTACGACCATGAAGTGGCCGGCATCGGCCGTCTGAGCTCCACCAACATGCACACGGATGCCCAAGGATCCGGTGTGGTCCGGATCAACAATGCGACCAACCTTGGCAACAACGAATTCCTGCTCTGGGGTCATGACAATGGGATCCTCGGTTCCTGGGGAAGCACGGACTATCCTCCAGTACTGGAGGGGCGTTGGTTCCGCGTCTGGCGGGTGAGCGAGGTGAATCCTGGCGGCGGTCCCGTGGACGTGGGCAATGTCGACATGACCTTCGACCTCACCAACCAGGGGCCCGTCACGGCAACGGACCTGCGCTTGCTCGTGGACATCAACAACAATGGCATCTTCGCTGATGACACGCCGGTCCCCATCATGGCGACCTCCGTGGGCGGCAACCTGTACCGCTTCGCCGGTGTGAGCCAGTTGGTGCATAGCCGTCGGTTCACGCTCGGCACCATCAACTACGCCCAGACGCCGCTGCCCATCGAGTTGCTCTATTTCAACGCGAAGGCCGAACGCGACCGGACGGTCTCATTGGGTTGGGCAACGGCGAGCGAGCACGACAACAGCCACTTCACCATCGAGCGTAGCGCGGACGCCGCAACCTGGGAAGCGCTCATGGACATCCCCGCCGTCGGGAACAGCACGAACACCACCATCTACGCCGAAACGGACCGCGAGCCGCTGGCACACCTCTCCTACTACCGCTTGCGCCAAACGGACGCCGACGGCACCACGACCGTAAGCGACATGGTACCTGTGCGTATCGAGGAAGAACACGACATCATCGTTTTCCCAGACCCTGCCCAAGACGTGGTGAACGTGGTCTTCGATCCGGCCTTGGGCAAAGCCAGCGTGCAATTGATCAATGAGCTCGGGCAGACGATCGCAGTGCCGATCATCCTCAAGGACGGGAGCGCGCGCTTGGACGTGACGCATCTGCCCGAAGGCAACTACGTGGTGATGATCATCACCGACCGCCGCGTCTCCACCGTGCGATTGATCGTGGCGCGATAGTCAGCGCCGCGGTTCC
>JAGODO010000129.1 GCA_017998165.1 Flavobacteriales bacterium
CACGCGACGGCGGAGAGCATCGAACTTGAAGTAGGCGGTCAACCCATCCGTGTCGGTGTGAAGCTCGTCTCGCTCGATGAACTGCTGGCCAAAAGCGATGCCATCACCCTTCATGTGCCCGCACAGACGAACGGCCTTCCGCTCGTTGGTGCGGATGAACTGAGAAAGGTGAAGCCCGGCGTGGTCATCGTCAATACCGCGCGTGGAGGCAGCATCGACGAAGGCGCGCTCCTCGACGCATTGAACGACGGTCGCGTGAAGGCCGCCGCTCTGGATGTGTTCACCAACGAGCCGGAACCACGTGCGGACCTCCTCTCCCACCCGCGCATCAGCCTGAGCCCCCACATCGGTGCCGCCACGGCCGAAGCACAGGGACGCGTGGGAGATGAGCTCTGCGACCTGATCATCGCCTTCCGCGACAAGGTGACCGCCGACCAGGCATGATCCGCCTGCGTCCGTTCCGCGCCTGGCGGCCCGTGGCCGACAAGGCCCATCTGGTGGCCTCGCGTTCCTACCTGAGCTATTCCGAGGAGAAGATGCGGGAAAAGCTCATCGGAAACCCGTATTCCTTCCTGCATGTGGTCCATCCGGACCACGGCCGCGATGAGCACCTGAGCCGCCAGCAACGCTTCGCCAATGTGCGCCGCAAATGGAACGACTTCGTCGGCGAGGGCTGGTACCTGCGCGATGACCAGGACTGCATCTACCTCTACGAGCAGAGCCGAAGCGGCCTGATGTCCCGCGGGATCATCGGCGCGGTGAGCGTGGGTGACTACCGCGGGGGCAAGATCAAAGTGCATGAGCATACCCTCCAGAACCGCGAAGAGCTTTTCAAGGACTACCTGAACGCGACGGGCATCAACGCGGAACCTGTGCTGCTCGCCGCACCCGGTGCGCACGAACTGGACGTGGCCATGGAAGGCATCTGGCATGCGCGCCCCACCTACGACTTCAGCACAACGGACATGGTGCGGCACCGGGTGTGGGCGGTGAACGAGCCACGGATCATCGCGGCGGTGCAGAAGCAGTTCGAACGGATCGAGGCCCTCTATATCGCGGACGGGCATCACCGGCTGGCCAGCAGCGCCCGATTGGCGGAGAGCACCGGCGCGTTCGCCGAGCACCCCAAAGCCTGGTGCCTGGCCTTCATCGTCCCACAGGAACATCTGCACATACGCAACTTCGATCGCGCGGTGACGAGCCTGGGGGGAATGGACACCGCCGAGTTCCTCGAAGCCCTGCGCGAGGTCGGCCCATTGGATGCCCTGACCGCCGCACCCGTTTCGGCCCCTCCGCACGGCACGGTGTACGTATGCACCCGCAAGGGCTGGTACGCCCTGGCCCTTCCGGAGCCTCTCGACAACGCCGATGCCGCCGACCGATTGGACGCCAGCGTCCTGAGCGATAGGGTGCTCGATCCAGTGCTCGGCATCCATGACCTGCGCACCGATCCGCACGTCAAGTTCGTGCCCGGCACTTACGGCGTGACGGAACTGGAGCGCATGGTGAAGGCTGGTGAAGCCGCCGCCGCCTTCCACCTCCGACCGGTGAGCTTCGCGGAACTCAAGGCCGTGGCGGACAGTGGCGGCTGCATGCCGCCGAAGAGCACGTACATCGAGCCCAAGTTGCGCAGCGGCTTGACCGTGTATTCGCTCGAAGATTGATGGCACCCGTTCACCTCCTTCCAGGATGCGGCCTTAGGGCGAGGTGAGGCATCTTCGTCCCGATGAACGTCGATCAGCTCGCCGAGCGGTATGATCGTGTGAAGGCTTCGGTGCCCTCGCATGTCAGGCTCATCGCGGTGAGCAAGACCCGATCGGTTGAAGAGATACGCGCCTTGTACAACCTCGGGCACCGGGCTTTTGGCGAGAACTACACCCAGGAACTGACGGCCAAACGGCCAGCCCTCCCGGCGGATATCGAATGGCATTTCATCGGGCACCTCCAGCGGTCCAACGTGAAACATATCGTCGGCATCACCCATCTGATCCATGGTGTGGACAGCGAGAAGCTCCTCGATGAGCTCGACAAGCGGGCAGGAACGCTCCTTCAACCCGTGGATGCGCTCCTACAGGTCCACATCGCAGAAGAAGAGACCAAGCACGGTTTCCTGCCGGACGAGTTGCGAACACTTCTTGAACACCCCGGGATCGGGACCCGATGGCCCCAGTTGCGCCTTCGTGGCCTGATGGGAATGGCCACGAATACCGGGGACCGCACACAGGTAGCAGCGGAATTCGCCTCGCTGGCCGGTCTTTTCAGGGAGTTGGCCGCCAATACCCCCTTTCCGGCCGGGCAGTTCAGCGAATTGAGCATGGGCATGACCAGCGATATGGATCTGGCGATCGGGGCTGGAAGCACCATGGTACGGGTGGGTACCGCCATCTTCGGGGAAAGGGGCTGATGGCAACCCACTGGTCCATCGGCCGTCTCCATACGTATCTTGGCATACCCTAAGCTTTCGTCCGAATGACCGCTCGTGTACTCTTCGGGGCCGTTCTCTGCCTCTCTTTGGTCTCGACGCGGGCCCAACGAAATCTCGAGATCGGTCTTTCTACCGGCATCACCCATTACTACGGGGACTTGGGCAATTGGGACAGCCAAGTGCAGTGGAACAGCATGCGCCCGGCGGCCAACATCACGTTCAGGGACTTCTTCAACAACCCGAAACGTTACGTTACCCGTTCGCTCACCATGGAGTGCCGGTTGAGCTGGTTCCGCATCGGGTACAATGAAGTGGATCCCACCGGTGGCCTCTCCGGCACCGAGCTCCACAACTACAAGCGGGGTCTGAATTTCCGGAACGACCTGTTCGGCGCCAGCGCCCACATGGTGCTGAACGCCTATCGGGAGCCCTTCACCCCACTCTTCAAGCAGCGGTTCTTCATGTATTTCCACTTGGGCGTTGGCATGTACTACGGGCGGCCCAAAGCCGACCTGTTCAGGGGAGAAGCCGAGTTGGGGAACCGTTACTATTTCTGGGAGGACGGTACGATCAGGGACACTCCACGCGGCTCCGCGAGCGGCAATGTGATCGAGCAGGACGGCAAATACGAAACGGACCTGTACAGCTGGATCACCGAGGGCCGCGGCAGGGGCAAGAGCAGCACCATCCAAGACCCCCAAAAGCCGTGGCATATCGGCATCCCCATGGGATGTGGCGTTCGCTACATGCTTACCCGCCGCATGAGCATCGGCGCCGAGTTCAGTTATTACATGTTCCTCACCGATATGCTGGACAACGTGAGCGAGCGCTATGCGACCTACGACGAGATCGGTCGGGTGTACGCCGATAGCACCAGCCAATTCATGGCCCGCTACATCAGCGACCCCACCGGTTGGGGCACCGACGGAACGCAGAGCTACCGCAGCAGCCGGCGTGGCAATCCCGGCCTGCCGGACAACTTCAGCTATTTCGCGTTCGAGTTCAGTTACAAGTTCAGGCGGTCGCCCGGCCGGAAGAATTATATGAGCTTCTGAGCACCCGCCTCGCCTCATTGAACGGCGGACCGACGGTCCGCCGTTCGCTTTTGGCTGCCCTACTTTCGCGCCCCGTCCGCCGAAGCCAAAGCGTAGGCGGGGTCCGATGTCCGACAAGAGCAAGAACCTGATGGACCAGGCCTTCGCGGCCTTGTTGAGCGATGATGACGCCAAGGTGCTCGGTGCCATCGCCTATGTACAGGAACGCGGTGACGCCCGCGCCATCTTTCCCCTGCTGCACGCCTTGGCAAGAACGACGGACCATCAGCGCCAGCAGAAGATCCATGAGCTGCTGTACGAAGTGAAGGTGAAGGACGCTGCGGCGGAGCTGGCCCGTGCGTTGGATGAATCCGCCTTGCGCGGCGTTCGCAAGACCGTGATCGCCACGTTCTGGAATGCGGGCCTCGACACATCTCCCTATACCGACAAACTGATCGACTGCGCCGTGGAAGGGACGGCTGAAGAGTGCTTCGAGTGCCTCACCGTATTGGAAAACCAGGAGGTGCTCCCGGAAAAAGCCGTGCTCCGTGGCATTAAAGAGGTCAGCAAGGCCATCGCGGCGAACACTGACGACTATAAAGGCGCCATGCTCGGCAGCTTGCTCGTCGAGTTGAAGGCGCGCGTGGGCAAGGATTGATAGCGGCAGAACGGGAAGGTGGATGACCAGGCCGAAAGTCTCCTTCCTCATCATCGGAGCCCAGAAGGCCGGCACCACCGCACTGGACCACTTCCTGCGCCAACATCCGGAGATCGGCATGGCCGACGTGAAGGAGGTCCATTTCTTCGACGATGAGGATGCGTTCGCCCATGCGCCCACAGATCATTCGGCCTACGAGGCGCACTTCTGCGGTGCGAAACGCTTTCATGGTGAGACCACGCCCATCTATCTCTGGTGGAAGCCGGTCTGTGAGCGCATCCACCGCTACAACCCGGCCATGAAGCTGATCGCGGTCCTCCGCGACCCTGTGGACCGCGCCTTCTCGCAGTGGAACATGGAGTTCAACCGGGGCGATGAGACGCGCGACTTCCGTTCAGCGGTCGAGGCCGAACTGGAACAACGTGCCATCGATCCGGGCCGACAGCATCGCGTGTTCTCGTACCTCAGCCGGGGCATGTATGCGGAACAGATCGAACGGTTCCATCGGAGCTTCGATCCACGCCAACTGCTCTGCATCAAGTACGATGATCTCAGGGATGATCCACTGCCGTGCCTCCACCGGATCTTCGATCATATCGGCGTCGACCTGCGACTCCATTCGCAAACCTTGCCCATCCTCAATCAAGGAGCTTATTCCGCGCCCCTCGACAAAGCCCAACGGCGTGCGCTCATCGACGTGTTCGCCGAGGATATCCTCCGCGTCGGTTCTCTACTGGACATGGACGTCCGCGATTGGTTGATCGCCTGAAGGCCCCCGTTCACAGGTAGCGCTCAAGCGCGCTCTGTACGCGATCGGCGATGTCCGCTGTATCCGCCGGCACGAACGCGCGGCCTGTGATCCGTTCGTACAACTCGATGTACCGATCGCTCACGCTCTTCACGTACACGTCGCTCATCTCCGGCACTTGCTGGCCTTCCTTGCCCATGAAGTTGTTCTCGATGAGCCACTGGCGCACGAACTCCTTGCTCAACTGCTTCTGCGCCTCGCCCCGCTCCTGCCGTTCGGCGTAGCCATCCGCATAGAAGTAGCGCGAGCTGTCCGGCGTGTGGATCTCGTCTATCAGGACAATGCCTCCCGGCATCCCATTCGAGCCGGGAGCTGTGCGACCGAATTCATATTTGGTGTCCACCAGGATCAGCCCGCGCTCTGTGGCGAGGCGCGTGCCTTCGGCGAAGAGGGCCAGCGCGTACCGGCTCATCGTCTCCCATTCGGGTTCTGTGCAGAGGCCGCTCTCCAGGATCCCACTGGGTGTGATGTCCTCGTCGTGGCCCTCATCGGCCTTCGTGCTCGGCGTGATGATGGGTTGTGGGAACGCATCGCTCTCCTTCAGGCCTTCCGGCATTTCGGCTCCGCAGAGCACACGATGACCATCGCGGTACTGCCGCCATGCGTGGCCGCTCAAGTAGCCGCGCACCACCATCTCCACCTTCACCGTTTCCGCGCGGCGGCCGATGATCACGCACGGATCCGGCGAAGCGATGGCCCAGTTCGGGGCGACCTGTCGCGTGGCTTCGAGCATGTGCCAACTCACCTGGCTCAGCACCTGTCCTTTGTGCGGAATGCCGCGTGGCAAAACCACATCGAAGGCGCTGATGCGATCGCTCGCCACCAGGATCGTGCGCCCGTCTTCCAAGTGGTACACGTCGCGCACCTTTCCGCGATAGACTTCGGCAAGCCCTTTCAGCTTGAGGTCCGAACGCATCAACGTGTTGGGGAGCGCGGTCATGGTGCTCATCGTTCGCCGTCTTTCAGTTCCTGCTCTATGTCCTTGAAGGCCGCCAGTACGCGCGTGACGAGCTCGTGGCGGATCACATCCTTCTCGTCCAGGTCGATGATGGAGATCCCTTCCACGCCGCGCAAACGCTCTGCTGTTGGATGCAATCCACTGCGCTGATGGCGCGGCAGGTCCACCTGGGTAACGTCTCCGGTGATCACGAACTTGGCGCTTCGGCCCATGCGCGTGAGGAACATCTTGAGCTGCGGCAGTGTGGCGTTCTGCGCTTCGTCCAGGATCACGAAGGCATGATCGAGCGTACGGCCGCGCATGAAGGCGAGCGGCGCGATCTGGATCACGCCCGTCTCCATGTATTCCAGCAGCCGTGCGGCTGGGATCATGTCCTTGAGTGCATCATAGAGGGGCTGCAGGTAGGGGTCCAATTTCTCGCGCAGGTCTCCGGGAAGGAAGCCCAGACTTTCCCCTGCTTCCACCGCCGGCCGGGTAAGGATGATCCTTCGGACCTGCCGGTCCCGCAACGCCTTCACGCCGAGCGCTACCGCCGTATAGGTCTTGCCCGTTCCGGCCGGACCGATGGCGAACATCATGTCGCTGGTGCCGATGGCCTCCACCATGCGCTGCTGGTTCTTCGTGCGCGCCTTTACACGCAGGCCCGCGTTGCCATGCACGAGCACACCCGCTTCTTCATTGGCCTCGGTGGTGTTGTCACCGTTGCCCATGATGTCGTCCAGCACTTTCCGCGGCAGCTCGTTGTACTTCGCCACATGCTGGATGAGCTGCCCGAAGCGCTCGAAGAACACGTCGACCACCTCAGCGGGGCCGATCACCTTCACGGTATCTCCACGCGCCACGATGTTCAACTTCGGAAAGTGCTCGCGGACGATCCGCAGATGCTGGTCATTGGGACCGAAAACGGCCAATGGGTCCGTTTCGGTGATCTGGAGGGTCCGTTCGCTCACGCGGCTGATCGATCTTCAACAACGGCTTGTTGATCCGTCGCTGTTTTTCCGACAGGCCGAAGGTAGCGCACCCGTTTCCTTCGCTCGCCCGATCGTTCCACCACCGCACGGGCAATGCCCATGTCCATCATCACCCTCACCACCGACATGGGACTGCGCGATCACTATGTGGCCGCTGTGAAAGGAGCCATCCTCAGCCAGCACGCGGCGGCGAACATCGTGGACATCAGCCACCAGATCGCGCCGTTCGACAACATGCATACGGCCTTCGTGCTGCGCAACGCCTATCCGGAGTTCCCGCGCGGGACCATCCACATCATCGGGGTGAACAGCGAAGCGGACGGCCACACCCCGCACCTGGTAGTGCGCCACGATGGCCACTATTTCATCGGTGCGGACAACGGCATTTTCTCCCTCCTGTTCGACGGCAAGCCGCACGAGGCGTTCGAACTCACCATCATGCTCGATTCGGATCATGTGGCCTTTCCCACCAAGAGCGTATTCGTGAAAGCGGCCTGCCACATCGCGCGCGGCGGCACGCCCGAGACCATCGGCCGGAAAGTGGTGACTACCCGCGAGCAACTGAGCTTCCGCCCGGTGGTGCTCAGCGATGCGATCAAGGGTGCCGTGATGCACATCGATGCTTACGGCAACGTGGTCACGAACATTACGCGCACGCACTTCAACGAACTGGTGAAGGCGCACACGTTCCGTATCACTTTCGGGCGCAGCATGCATGATATCAGCGTGATCAGCGGGACATATGGTGACGTGCCTGCCGGCGAGCGCGTCGCGTTCTTCGGCGCCTCCGGATATCTGGAGATCGCCGTGAACAAGGGTGTGGCCGGCGGCGGCGGCGGCGCGGCCCAGCTGCTCGGGCTGCGCGTGGCCGACCCTGTCCGCGTAGAATTGACCGGCATGCTCCGAAGCGTCGCCAACGCATGATCGTCCGCGTCGTGAAGATGACCTTCCGTCCGGAGGAGGTCAGCACGTTCCAGCAACTGTTCGAAGGCTGGCGTCACCGCATCATCGCATTCCCCGGATGCAGGCACCTCGAACTGCTGCATGACGTGGATGACCCGCGCGTGTTCTTCACCTACAGCGTGTGGGACAGCCCTTCCGACCTCGAGGCCTATCGGACATCGGACGTTTTTGCGGACGTTTGGCCGGTGGTGAAGGAACTCTTCGCCGCGCGCGCCGCCGCTTGGACGGTGGACCGGGAGCACAGCATGGACAGCACGCGGTAACCGGGATCATCTTTGCTTTGTCGGGCGCCCGCCCCGATCCCGCATCGAATGAGAACCGCTTTCGCCTGTCTTCTGCTCGCCCTTTCAAACCTGCTCCTCGCCCAACCCGGCAGCACACCTGCCCAGCAGGCCTATGAAACCGCGCTCACGGCCGCCAAGGCCGGACAATTGGACAGTGCCATGGCCGGTGTGGAGCGTGCGATCGCCTTGGACCCGGGCAACGCGAAAGCCTTCAAGCTCCGTGGCGATCTGCACCAGCGGGCGGACAATGGCGAGGCGGCCTTGGCGGACTATAAGCTGAGCGAGCAGTTGGACCCGAACAACGCGCGGCTCTACATCAGCCGCGCCGCCCTGCGAATCAGCAAGGGCATGCAGAAGACCGCTCTGAAGGACTGCGAAAAGGCCATCCAATTGGACCCGGCCGACCCGGACGGCTACTACAACCGGGCGTGCGCGCTGTACCTGGGAGGTAACAGCGAAGCCGCCCGTAGAGACGCGGAGAAGGCCGTGAAACTGAAGCCCGACCATGCCGATGCATTGTACCTGAGCGGCGTGACCAAAGGCGAACTGTATCTGGAAGACGCCGGACTGGCGGATATCGACGCGGCCCTGAAGCTGAAACCATCGATCCCCGGCGGTCTGATGAGCATGGGGGTGCTGCTGTACGAGGCCGAGCGCTACGAGGAGGCCATCGACAAGTTCACCGAAGCCATGGCGACGGACACCGCTGAACTATCCGCCGCCCACTACTACCGCGGCGATTGCTACTACCACCTGAAGAACAAGGAAAAGGCCTGCGAGGACTTCGCCGCCAGCGCCGCACTGAAGGACAAGGACGCCATCTTCGTGCGGAAGAACTACTGCGAGACCGATCTCGACAAGATCCCGAAGAAGCCGGTGAAGAAAAAGCGGAAGACGATGATCGAGTTCTAGCCGTACGAGATACGCAGACTCTCGGAGGGCAGAGGAACGCGGAGCGAGTTGCCCACGATGAAGTGTCGGCAGCCGTTCCTCGGTTGGATCATCAAGGCCGTTGGCGTGCACCTACCTTGGCCGCCACGCATGCGCGCGCTCATCCGCAAAGAGGTCCGGGGCTTTCTCGGCTCGCTCATCGGCCACATCGTCATCGTGGTCTTCCTGTTGATCACAGGTCTCTTCCTCTGGGTGTTCCCGGACAACAT
>JAGODO010000418.1 GCA_017998165.1 Flavobacteriales bacterium
CGCTGTGCCGAGCTTGGACTGGACCTGATGGTGCGTGACAACACCGCGTTGCACGCCACCCCGTTCACCGTGAGCGTGGACGTGAAGGGACGGGGAACGACCACGGGCATCAGCGCGAGCGACCGGGCCAAGACCATCGCGGCGCTGATCGATCCGGCGAGTGTACCGGAGGATCTCGCGCGACCCGGACACATTTTTCCTTTGCGCGCCCGCGATGGCGGCGTACTACGCCGCACAGGCCACACCGAGGCCGCCGTGGACCTCGCACGCCTCGCGGGAATGGAACCGGCCGGCGTTGTCGTCGAGATCCTGAACGAGGACGGATCCATGGCAAGGCTGCCGGAACTCCGGTCCATCGCACAGCGGTTCGGGCTCAAGTTGATCACCATCGAAGCACTGGTGGCCTATCGCATGCGGCACGAGCGGCTGGTGGAACGCATCGTGGAGGTGGAACTCCCGACGGACCACGGCGACTTCAAACTCTACGCCTACAAACAGGTCGACAACGGCGAGGAGCATCTCGCGCTCGTGAAAGGCACCTGGTCCTTGGATGAGCCCGTGCTGGTGCGCGTCCACAGCAGCTGCGTCACCGGCGACATCTTCGGCAGCCAGCGCTGCGACTGTGGCCCCCAACTGCATGCGGCGATGGACCTGGTGGAGCGCGCCGGCAAGGGCGTTGTGCTGTACATGCACCAGGAAGGCCGGGGCATCGGGCTCATCAACAAGTTGCGCGCCTACAAGCTGCAGCAGGAAGGTATTGATACCGTGGAAGCCAACCGCCTGCTCGGCTTCGATAGCGATGTACGGGACTATGGGGTCGGTGCCCAGATCCTCTTCGACCTCGGTGTGCGCAGGATGAAGCTGATGACCAACAACCCGCGAAAGCGCACGGGACTCGTCGGCTACGGATTGGAGATCGCGGAGAACGTGGCGCTGGAGATCGAGCCCAACGCGCATAACAAGCACTACCTGCTCACCAAGAAACTGAAGCTCGGGCACTCCTTGGGACTGGGCGCCGAGTGATCAGTCTTCCATCGGCCGCTTCCGGTCCGCAGGGCGGAAGGTGTTCATGAACCTGCGCCAGAAGCCCACGATATTGAACTCACGGCTGTAGGCCAGACCTCCGCCCTGCGTGGTCTGGGCCTGGTTCAGTTGGTTCAGGTTCCGGTCGTTGCTCTGGCTGAAACCCTTCACGCGTAACTTGCCATCGTTGGTGATCAGGTATTCCACGCTGAAATCACCGATGAATTGGGCGCCGTTCTGCGAACTTGAACTGTTGGCCGCGGTAACGCCCACGTTGGTGCTGACCTGCACCCGATTGTTGAAGAAGGCCTTTCCGACGGCGACCTCGAACTCGTCCGATGCGATGCTGTTGCCCGGCCGATAGTTGATGCCCAGGTCCACATCGTCGCTGATCCGGCCGATGAGGTTGCTGAGCTGGCTGCTGGCGAACTCGGCCATGGTGGTGGCCCCGCTGGCGCCGGCATCCTGTCCGAAGCCGCCACCGTTCGCCTCATCCGCGATGAACTTGTTGAGCACCACCAGAGCGAAGACCTGCCGGTTGAGCTTGTCCTTGTCGCTGAGCACCGTGTTCACCTGGGTGCGCACGCCTTCATCCACGCTGGGCAGCCGCACGTCGAAGCCGATCTCCGGCTGCATAAGCTTGTCGCTGAGATGCATGATGACCTCTACCGGCACACGCTTGCGGTAGAGCTCGCTGCGTTCAGCGGGCGGAATGATGTCATAGAGCGCGGTCTTGAGCTTGTAGACCGCGTTCATGTCCAATCGCGCATCGAAAGGATCGCCATACCAGGTGATGCGACCACCGGGATCGACGGTGAACTTCTTGTTCACCAGGTTGCGCAGCGTGAAGAGGTAATCGCCCTCCAGGATCTCCAGCCCGCCCATCATGCTGAAGTCGCCGCTGGGCGTTACAGTCATGGCGATGTCGCCCACCCCGCTGCCGCTGATGATGTCACCCACGGTGGGATCGAAGATGAGTTCGAAGCGGGCGTCCGGAGTGACGCCGACCTTCATGTCGAGACGGACGCCGCTGAGGTCCACAGGGGCTTCGAGCGAATCACGGTTCTGCCCGGCCTTCACAAAGCGCACGAAGCTGAGGCCTCCGACATCGGTGCTCGCCCCGAGCGGAAAGTGCAGGAAGGTCCCTTCCTCGGTGTGGGCGTCCACGGTGATGCCGAGGTTTTCCGTGTAACCATCGACGTTCAGGTCGCCCGAGCCCACGGCTGTCCCATAGAACAACTGGTTCTCGTTGATGGTCGTGTTGAGCACGAGCAGGTTGTCCAATTCCGCGGCCACGTCGAAGTTCCACCGCGAGAAAGACTCATGGTTGAGGGAGAAGGACCTGGCCTTTGCCCGACCACCCTGTCCGTCGAGCAAGGTCACGTTGTCCATCACGAACTGGTCCGGACGGATGATCAGGGGATGGCTGAACGTGTATTTGGTGTTGAGGTAGTTGATACGGATACCGGCGTTGTCGAGCATCACCTCGCCATTGGCCTGCGGT
>JAGODO010000130.1 GCA_017998165.1 Flavobacteriales bacterium
AATGGCGGAGCTGTTCTGCACCGCGCTTTTCAATGACCTGCAAGCGCTGGCAAAGACCGAAGCGAAACATGTTGAATGAAGGACGCTTGATCACGGTGATGCGGTACATGGCCTTCGCGCTCACCGCGTTGTTCGCCTGCGCCGTGCTGGCCCAGAGCCCGAGCGACCCGATGGTCGTTCCGGAGAACGGTATCGTTGACCTGTCGCGGAACGTCATCCAACTGCCCGGCGACAGGAAAACCTGGGATGGCTTCAATGACAAACTGGACAGGCTCTTCTTCGGCGGCGAGGGCCAGGTGAACATCGTACACATCGGTGGCTCGCACATCCAGGCGGACATGTGGACCGCCGAGCTCCGCGACCGCATCCAGCGCGTGGCACCGGGCACGCGGGCGGGGCGCGGCTTCATCTTCCCGTACAACATGGCGGGGAGCAACAACCCGTACTGGTACGAGCCCGTGTACACCGGCAATTGGACGATGAGCAAGAACACCGTGCGCGCGGACACGAGCCAGCTGGGGCTCGCGGGCTATTCCGTCACCACGCGCGATCCGCAGACCTCCCTGCGCATCTCGTTCCGGGGCGACCTGTACACCGGCTATACGTTCACGCGCGCCACGGTAATGCACGGCCGAGACAGCAGTTTCGTCGTGAGCGCGGTGTGCAACGATACCGGCACGGTGGTGACCTATGCGACGGATGTGGCGCAGGGGATCACCGTGTTCGAGTTCAGCCGGCCGGTGGACACGTTGAACCTCCGCTTCGAGCAGACCGACACCCTTACCCAGCGTTCGTTCACCCTGCGCGGCATCAACCTGGCGAGCGATGATCCGGGGATATACTACCATGCCTCCGGTGTGAACGGCGCGGCCACCTGGAGCTGGCTGCGATGCCAGCGGCTGGAGGAAGAACTCGCGCTGCTGAAGCCCGACCTCGTGGTCTTCTCCATCGGCATCAACGACGCGCACGACCCGGATTTCTGCGCATCCTGCTACGAGAAGAACTACGAGAAGCTCATCGCGCACGTGCGCCATGTGAACCCGGATGCCGCCGTCCTGCTGGTGACGAACAGCGACAGCTATCGCAAGCGACGCTATCCCGTGCGGAACGCCGATGACGTGCGCGACGTGATGCTGCGGCTCGGGCGCAAGCACGGCACCGGTGTGTGGGACCTCTACGGCGTGATGGGCGGCCAGGGCTCGATACGCCTTTGGCAGCGGCAGGGCCTGGCCAAGCGCGACCTTATCCACTTCACCCGGCAGGGCTACACCACGGTCGGCGACCTGATGTTCACCGCGATCATGAAGGAATACGGGGAGCACGTGAAAGCGGCATCACTGACGAAACCGGAATGATGACGATGCCCGTGATGAGTGGAAAGTGGAAAGTGGAAAGTGCCATCCTCCATGAGCGGCACTTCCCACCTCCCACTTCCCACTTTCCACTCCAACCCGACCGTCAGCGCTGCCCATGAGCGACCTCCCGGCCTTCTTCCGTCTGCTCTTCAGCTACGAGGAGGGCCTGCCGCTCACCTTCACGCAACGCTTCTTCTGGGGGTTCTTCCTCGTCGTGCTGGCGGGCTTCGCGGTCACGCACAAGCGCATCGCCGTGCGCAACGCGTGGCTCTTCTTCGCCAGCCTCTTCTTCTACTACAAGACCAGCGGCCTCTTCGTGCTCATCCTGCTGTTCTCGACCGTGAGCGACTACAGCATCGCGTTGATGATCGACAATGCGGCAAGTCTCGCACGCAAGCGCCTGTGGCTGGCCCTGAGCGTCTCGGTGAACCTCTCGCTACTGTGCTATTTCAAGTACGCGCACTTCCTCATCGAGAACATCAACGGGGCCTTCGGTACGCACTACATCGAAGTCAACTATTTCGCGGAGTGGTCCAATAGCCTGCTCGGCACCTCGCACATCGTGGACCGCATCCTGCTGCCGGTGGGCATCAGCTTCTTCACCTTCCAGGCCATCAGCTACGCGGTGGACGTGTACCGCGGGCACATCAAGCCGGTGCGCAGCATCCTGGACTTCGGCTTCTTCGTCAGCTTCTTCCCACAACTGGTCGCGGGCCCCATCGTGCGCGCAGCGGAGTTCATCCCGCAGGTGCTCGCGCCCTATCACTTGGCACGCCGCGATTTCGGCCTGGCCGTCTTCTGGATCCTGAACGGCCTGGTGAAGAAGGTGGTGATCGGCGACTACATCGCGCTCAATTTCATCGACCGCGTGTTCGATGACCCCGTGCGCTACTCGGGCTTTGAATGCGTGATGGCGCTTTTCGCCTACTCGTTGCAGGTGTACGCGGACTTCAGCGGCTACACGGACATCGCCATCGGGGTGGCGCTGCTCATGGGCTTCAAACTCGCCACCAACTTCAACAGTCCGTACAAGGCCGCGCACGTCGGCGAGTTCTGGAAGCGCTGGCACATGTCGCTCAGCACCTGGCTCCGCGACTACCTGTACATCCCGCTTGGCGGCAATCGTGGCGCATCGCTGGGCACCTGGATCTGCGCGGGCGTGCTGTTGTCGGTAGCGGTCCTGTTGAGCAGCGCCTTCTGGCTGGTGCCGCTGGCCTTCACCGTTGTGGCCGCTGGCGTCGTGCTTGTGCGCTACTTCCCGCTATTCAAGGAAGGCATCACCACGAACATCAACCTGATGATCACCATGCTGCTGGGCGGCCTCTGGCACGGTGCGAGCTGGATGTTCGTGATCTGGGGCGGGTTGAACGGCTTGGCGTTGGTGTTCTACAAGGCCTGGTACAAGGTGAGCCCGTGGAAGAACGCGAAAGGCTGGGCGGTACATGCCGCTGCCGTGGCGCTCACGCTCACCTTCATCACCTTCACGCGCATCTGGTTCCGCAGCCCTTCGCTGGACATCGCGAACAGCATCCTGGGACAGGTCACAGGCGCGTTCTCCTTCAGCGTTGTCCCGGCTGTGCTGCTCGGGTTCAAGAGCGTCTTCGCACTGATGCTCCTGGGCTATGTGGTACACTGGCTGCCCACAACGCTCAAACAGCAGTACCGCGAGCGCTTCGCCGACCTGCCCTTGTGGGCGATGGCATCGGTGTGTGTGGTGGTGATCTTCGTCACCTACCAGTTCGCGGCGGCGGGGAGCGTGCCGTTCATTTATTTCCAGTTCTGAGGGCCCATCCCCTCGGAGCATGGCATTGACGCCTACCTAACGCTCGGACCGGATCGCGTTATCTTTGGAACGATGGTAGAAGTGATCAAACGTAACAGCCCTCCGGGTCGTTTGGCGGCGATCCTCAAGCGCATGTCCCGGGGGAGGAAGGAGGATGCGCGACAGAATGACCTCGAACAATTCGTCGGTGCCATCCATTTCAAAGGGGATCCGGTGAAGGCGCAGAAAGCGATGCGACGTGACAAGCGATAGCGTCGTATTGGACTCCAATATCGTGGTATTCCTTTTCAACGGAGACCATCGGCTGGCGAAGCAATTGGACCGCATGCGCCTGCATCTCTCGGTGGTGTCCAAGATAGAATTGTACAGCTGGCGGGATATCGAGGGCGAACAGTTGACAAAACTGGATGCCTTCATGAGCCGATGCTCTATCGTTGAGTTGGACAGCGATATCCAGGCGGCGGCCATCCGCCTGCGCAGGGCCATGCGATTGACGGTTGCGGATGCCATCGTAGCCGCAACGGCCCAAGTCTTGGGGCAGCCCCTGTTCACCGGTGATCAGGCCTTGCGGAAGCTGGCGCATGAAGTAAGGCTCATCATGTACGAGCCCTGAGCCAAATGCGCGGCGGCGGGGAGTGTGCCGTTCATTTATTTCCAGTTCTGAGGGTAGTCAACCGCCACGACGCCACGCCCGCAACGGTGACGCTAGGCCATACGGAGTCGCTTGCGGCGGCTCCACCAGGCAAAGCCCAGCGCGCCAACGCCGAGTAGCAAGCCGAGCCTCACCCATGTGCTGCGCAGGAGGCTGCCTACCTGGTAACCGGTGTTGTAGGCATCGGTGCCCAACACCTTGTCGATGAGAGGCTCCGCGTCGATGTGCTTCCAGAACTCGCCGAATTGCTTCTCCTCACGGACGAGGCGGATGACTTCCTTGCCGTAGAGCGGGAAGCGTTCGTAGTGGTCGACGGCGCGGAATCGGGAGTAGTAGTATTTTCCGCACACAACACCTTGGTCGGATCCAATGTCCCATAGTGTCTGGCCGCCGCGCTCGATGGTAGCCCCGCCCCTGTCCAAGTAAACCCTTGAGGGTGTTGACGCTGGCACGGCATCTACTAAGGTGTGATGCTCAGCATCGTAGGTGAGAAATCGGCCTGCGCCAACAGACCCTAGTCCACCACCATTGACAATGCGGTAGAAAATCGGAGATGCCTTGATTCGGAGACCCTCGTGCTCAGTCCAGCTGAATTGCAGGTCGCGATTGTTCATCCCGAACAGATAGATACTATCGCGTGAGTCAACCACTATCATGCTATCCAACCTGAAGTCGTTCCTCTTGGAGAAGGTGATGAACAGGTTGTCTTGGTCATCAAGCCAAGCCCTTCCGGCCTTGCGATCAATCGACTTCAATAGGGAACTACTCAGCGACCTGTTCGGCAGTGAACGCCTCCGTACATGCAGGTCGTTCAGATCGACCACTTCGATGAATCCCATGGAGAGACTGTCAAGGATGAGCAGATTATTGCCAGCTCGCTGTGTCAACTTACGCAACGGCGTTCCGCTCAGATCGATCGGCGTGGAATGCATCTCCATGTCGACCATAAACAGGCCATCGCCTCCTACACGAAGAAAGCCCGTGCCGTTAGGAAGGATTTCATACCTGGCGGGCAACCGGAACGAGCCGGTGTCCACAACGGTTCTGGTCGTCAGGTCGACCAAATAGCCCGTTTCTGTTGAGCCGGTTACGTCTCGGCCCCATTTGTACACCCAAGCCCATCCCTTTGTGAGGGCTTTGCAACCCGTGCTATTGTATCCCGACAACTTAATTGAATCGAGACAGCCGTTCAGTGCGATGGTAAACGCTTCCTCTTGCATGTCCTTCTGTACGCATTCGACCGTGAGCCTATCATTGATTATCTTGGACGATTGCAGGCTTGAATCCACCAGACATTGCGGCCCAGCGATCGTGAGGGCATTTGTGGGAGAATGCCAAGGTGCAGATATCAGTGAGACCAGGCTATCAGAGTATGTCAGGAGCATGCGGTCCCCTGCGCCCGGCAGTCGATATAATGCCGCACCGATCTTAGAAGCAGGAAGCAGCATGTGCAGAACTTCGCCGCTAGTGTCTAGCACGCTCCTGAGCCGGGCACTTCTATAAGCCGCCGGAGCTTCATTGTGTCTGTATTCTCCCGACGACCACATCGACAGACCAACAGCGTTGAAGGTCTCCCCGCCCATCGAAGTTTTCATGCGGTATGTAGCCACTGTATCACCTGAATACGCTATCATCTGGACGACAAGTTCATCTTGGTCATCCTGGTGTTGAATCAGAGCGAATGTCCCGTCCTTCAGAGATTGGACCTGGTCCCATCTACAATTGTCAACGACCCTGATCCTCGTCCGCCCATCAAAAGATGAGATGAACACGGGTTGTTGCTGGCCGTCGTCTTGCTTGTACAGTAGGCGTTTGAGGGCTGCGTCGTAACCGAGGACGATCTGGTTCTGCCGAAGCACGGCCAATGGATAGTTCGTCTCAGAGGGAATATCATATAGCTGGCCCGGAACACCCGGGACCAGTATACCCTCCGTGTGTACTCCGTTAACACCGTTGATAGAGGACGATGGAAGACCGAGTTTTTCCAGGTCCCAGATCTTGTCTAACCCTGTAATGCCCGTTAGGCCCCAATGCAGCCGGTACAAGCCGTCATGGGTTGCCAGGATACACTCGCCAGGTTTCGACCAATGAAACAGGCGCTGGATCAGGCTTGGTGCCTTCCATAGTGCCGTGCGGCTGACTTTCGGGTCGTTCAGGTCGAAAATCTGAACGGTAGAATCATCGTTCGCGACAATGAACTTGAACTGGTCATCGATACGAAATTCGTCCTGTTCCAGAAGTACCCCATGTAGGCTTCGTGTATTCAAGGACGTTTCTGTCACTACGGACGAGCTATCGATGAGAACAAGCTTTCCCGATGCAACGAGTGCCATTCTGCGGCCATGCACGTATACGCGAGAACTATCGCCGATATCAGCATTGTATAAGGTATTGCCCTCCACATCGCGAATAATCGCTCGTTGGCCTTTCAATAGAACTAGGCCAGAGGAGTCCAAAGCGCTTACGCCGGAAAAAGACTCCAGACCAGGAACAGTCTCCTCCCAGATCCTCTCTCCCGTTTCGGTGTAGCATGACACCCGATCATTCGCGTGATCGGCTATCACGAGCACCTTCGAAAATGGAAGGTGATAGAAGCCATTCCCCTTGAATCGAGCCAACTCTGGATAGAGCTGAGGGTATATGGCAACAAGCGCTTTTTCACTCTCAAACGTCGGGGTGATCTCGAAGGCCCGTTCAGCCATGAGGTAGGCAGTATTCGGATCTCCAGAGAGGGCCTTCATTGAATGTTCAGCCAAATCAGCGCTTTGTTTTACGAGCTTCTCAGCCTGGAGCCGCTGATTCAGCCGCCACGCATACGCGCCAGTGCCGAGAAGCACAGCCAGTAGCAGCGCAACACTAATGTTCCGTCGCAATCTCTTCCGCCTTTCTCTTCTCTCCTCCTCCCCGAACGCCCCCTCCACAAACTCCTTCATCTCCCCCTTCAAGTGCAACTGATTCCTGTAAGGCCGCAAATACGTCAGGTCGTTCGCCGTCAGCTTCACCCCGCGTTTCACGAATTGCCCATGCGCTTGTTGCACGAACTGCCGCACTTCGATCAGCTCCTGCTCAGCGCGGGTGATGCGCTGGAAGATCTGCCGGGCCAGCGCGTCGTGGAGCAGTTCATATCGCCCGCGTTCATCACGCTCCTTCAGCAGGCGCTTGGTCACGAAGACCTGGAGCAATCGCTCCACATCGGCGAGTTCCATCGGTGTGCCGATGGTGTTCACCCATTCGTGCGCCTCAGCGGAAGTCAACTGCCGTTTGGTGCCCTGGTCGCTCACGAATGTTTTGAGCAGGGCCTCTGCGCGCTGGGGTTCCGCGGTATCAGCGACCTGCTCATCAAGGAAAGCACCGAGCAGGTCATCCACATGGCCGATGCGCTCGAGCAGGGCCGGAGAGAAGGGCTCGTCGCCCTGGCGTGTGCGCCAGCAACGGTCCAGGAAGACTTGGAGATAGCTGAGTTCGATGCCGTGACTTTCCGGATCGAGCCGCTCGACCAGGGCGGAGGCGAAGCCTTCGGTGCACGTGATGCCGTGTGCCCCACAGAGCTGTTGCACCACGTTCATCGCGTGGTGGTGACTGAGGCGCTCCACGCGGTAGCGGTTCTCAATGAGTCCAGGGATGATGCGCTCGTAGCGGGTGAGCTCGGCGAGGTATTCCTCGCGCACAACAAAGATGGCGTGGGCGTTGCGCTCCTTTTCCAGCAGCGCCCGCATGGTGGCGAAGAAGACTTCACTCTCGGCATGCCCACCGAAAATGAAGAGCTCTTCGAACTGGTCGAAGAGGAAGTAGATGGGTTTGAAGTGATCGAGGTAGAGGTTGACGGCGAGCTGGCCGAGGTCCACGGAATTGCTGGCGGTGAGCGTAACGGCGTTGATGGCCTCGCGCACGGAGGCGATCATGTCACCCGAGCGGCGAACGGGAACGGGCAACCAGTCGCTGTCCTGGAACCGTGAGGCGAGGCCGCACTGAACGAGGGAGGTCTTGCCGGTACCGGATCCGCCGTAGACCACGAGGATGGGCGAGAGGAAGCATTGGCGGAAGAGCTCGTCGGTCTCCTTGTCGCGCCCGAAGAAGTCACCGATGTCGGCGCGCGTGTAGCTGTCGAGGAACTTGAAGGGGGAGGCGCTCATGATCGGTCAGCTACCATGATCAACACATGAACCGTCCCGGAAGCCGGGAGCCTGCCCCCAAGGCAGGCCGGGGCCCGGCTATCCGGGACCTCACCCGATGCTGCCACGCAGTTTGGGGTGAGGTCCCGGATAGCCCGGTGCCCAGCGCTACGCGCTGCCGGGCTTCCGGGACGGCTCATTGAATTTATGAGTAGCACCATGCGATAGTCCCATCAGTTCTGCCCCGGCCCGGTGATCGCCAGCATCATATCCCTGTACTCTTCGAGCAGGTCGGCATAGTTCCCGAGCGCGCGCAGGTCGCACTTCTCGGTGGCCTCGGTACCGGCGTACATCAGGTGGTCGCCTTTGATCTTCGTGTAGAGGAAGATGTCCTTGCGGATGTCGAGCTTCTCCTTCGCATCAATGGCTTCGCTGTGCGTATCGATGATGAGCGGCGAGAGGTTGAGGTATTCATCGATGGCCTTCAGGTTGCGCAGCAGCAGCACGGCGTGGCTCTCGGTGAAGCGCAGACCGTCGACATCACTTGCCTTGAAATCGGAATCGGAACTGTTGAGCAGGTCGATGCGGTGGTGGAAGATGGCGTCCTTGAAGCGCGGCTTGTGTACCTGGATCTCGCGCACGCTCACCAGGCGGTAGCGGCAGAAGAAGGCGAGCGAGGTGAGCAGGTCGCCCAGTCGGTCCGTGCATTCCACGCAGCGGCGTTCGATCTCCTCCTGGTTCAGGTTGATCTGGTAGTGGCCGATCTCGTTGCGTTCCGGCACCCAGAGGTCGAGGCTCGCGTAGAACTTGTTGTTCAGCACCTCCTTCAATTCGGGCAGGAAGAGGTCCACCTCGGGCGCGGCCATCACCTTGCCGAGCTCGCGCACGAGCCAGGTGAGGTTGCCGAGGGTGATCTGCTCGAAGCGGCGTTCGAATTCCTGGATGAACGCAGGTGACAGCCGGATCTTGCCCGCCTTGCGCTCTTTCCAGGCCTGTGCGAGCATGACGAAGGCGAGGAACTGCAGCGACCGTTCGATGGTCTTGAACAGCTGGTCGAGGCGGTGGCGGTCAGCGTTGCGCATGCCGCCGGAGAAGAGCCGGCGCAGCTCCACACCGATGGGCCAGGGGAAGTTGCGGACGATCTGGTCGGCGAGCAGCCGGCGGTCCACGGCCTGACCATCCTCCTCTCCCATGGCCAGCACCGCGGCCAGCGAGGGCTTGTGCGCGACCATTGCCTGGAACACGCGTTCGACGACGGTATCGTTGGCGGTGGTGGGGCGCATAGTGTCGAAGGTAGGATTTCCGCGCACCGCCGCAAGAGGCGGGGAAC
>JAGODO010000131.1 GCA_017998165.1 Flavobacteriales bacterium
GCGATGGCGGATGTTTCGCGCAGCAGGCGGAAGGCCTCGCGGTCATCATCACCCATGGCCTCGGAAAGCAGCAGTCGGGCTTTCCCTGCGAGCAGTCGGGCGTTCAGACTGTCGGCGAGCTGCCGCGTGGCTTCGAGCGCTGCGCGCGCTTCAGTAAGGCGATGGGCGTAGAGCAAAGCGGTACCCAGTTCCATGCGGGCATCCAGCAGTACCGGAACGTAGGGAGTATGCTCCACCAGGTCGATCGCGTGCTGATAGTGGAGCACGGCCTGTTCCACATCCTTCCGCGTGGCGTCCACTTGGCCCAACCCGATCAGGGCTTGCGCTTCCAAGTCAATGAGCTTCCCGCCGCGTGCGACTTCCACAGCTCGCCCGTACATCGTCGTCGCGCTGTCGAGCTCTTCCACATCGGCATAGATGAATGCGAGGGTGGACAGCACATGCGCCAATGTGCGCGGCGGTACCGGATAGGCGGTTGCGATACGCAGGACCTCGTCGTAACGCTGCTTCGCGCCAGTGGAGCCGCCCATGCTCATGATGCCATCGCCGATACGCGCATGGATGAGCGCCATCAACTCCGGATCGTGAGCTTCATCGGTAAGCGCGAACGCGGCGCGCAAGTCCTCGAAGGCACGACCGTTGCGGCCTTCGGAGATCAGCGCGGTGCCACGCGCGAAATGCGCTTTCGCCAGCCGGGCGGTGTCTTTCGCCGCCGTTGCCAGCCGGAGCAGTGAATCCCCCCACGCATACCGTGCGGACGAGGTGCCGCTCGCGAGCGCGGCCTCCACGAGCATGACGGCCTGTTCGAGCTTTTCGTCGGAGGTGGATGCGTGGGCGTACGCGATCAGCAACGCTTGTGGAAGGGGTTCGCTTTGTCGTGGTTCGGGGGCGTCAGCATCCGACTGTGGTTCCGCCGATACGCCGGCGAAGAACTGGCGCATCGGCCGCTGTGGACCGTCCGGGTGCGCAGCGGTCGTGGTCGGGTGCTGCTTGGTGGAAGTGTCCTTGATAGGCTCCGTGGTCTGCCACCGGCGCCCTCCACCGGAGCCATCGCCGCGGCCGCCTCCGCTTCCGGACCCATTGCCCGGAAGGCTGTCCTGCTGTGCGCTCACCGATCGCGCGCAGAGGACAAGCAAGGCGAAGAACGCTGTCTGCGGGTTCATGGTGCGAAACTACCCTGTGTTCCCGGTGCATCGGTACCAATGGATAGATCGGTCGCCGCTCGATCAATGACCTGCGGGAAAGGACAGATGGTCACCGTCCATTCGCACCGTCGAACAACCACCGAGAACCTATGCACCAGACGGTTTCCCTCCAGCAGGCCAAGTCAAGGAGCTTCAGCAACGACAACCTGGCGCTTCTCTATTCCATCGCCATCGCATTCGCCTCGCTCTTCGCGTTGAGCGCTTCGGCGCAGGATGGCTCGCTGGATGCCACGTTCAACCCCACGGACCAGGGATACGGTTTCGGGGACGGAACGGATGGGGAGGTTCTTGTTTCCACGCTGCAGCCCGATGGCAAAACGATCATCGGTGGGATGTTCACCAAGGTCCACGGTTCGAACCGTGGCCACATCGCCCGGCTGAACGCGGACGGATCATTGGACGATACGTTCGTGAACAACAACAACTACGCGAACGGCGGTGTGTACGCGATCACGCTGCAGTCCGACGGGAAGATCCTGATCGGCGGCAGCTTCGTGAGCTATCAGGGCAACAGCTTGACGGGGCTCGCCCGCTTGAACAGCGATGGCACGTTGGACCCTTCGTTCAACTTGGGTACCGGGTTGAGCGTGGCGAGCTTCGTCTCATCGATCCGTCTCCAGTCGGATGGGAAGGTCCTGGTGGCCGGAACGTTCGCTAGCTATAATGGCACGGCGCGGAAGAACATCATGCGCTTGCTTACGAGCGGCGCTATCGATCCCACGTTCGATCCAGGTGTGGGGCCCAACTTCGGGATCTCCTCCATTGCGCTGCAAAGCGATGGCAAGATCGTTGTCGGTGGGCTCTTCACCACATGGAACGGCGTGGCGTATCGTTCGCTCGTGCGGTTGAACAATGATGGCACCTTGGAGGTCGCGTACAACACGGCGGCGGGCACCGTTGGCGATGTGAACTGCCTGGCCTTGCAGAGCGATGGCAAGGTGATGATCGGCGGTAATTTCAGCGTGTGGGGCGGCACCCCGCGCAGCCGTATCGCGCGCCTGACCACCGCAGGAGTGCTGGACGCCACCTTCAGCCCCGGCAACGGGCCGAGCAGCCAGGTACGTACGATCGTAACGCTGAGCACGGGCAAGTTGCTGGTGGGCGGCGACTTCGGGAACTACAACGGCACCAACCGCGCGAACATCGCACGGGTGAATGTTGATGGAACGCTGGATGAGACGTTCGATCCTGGAACAGGGGGATACACCCGCATCAGCGCGATCGCATTGCAACCGGATGGCAAAGCGGTGTTGGGCGGCAGCTATCCGGTGTTCAATGGTGTTGGCCGTCGGAACATCGCACGGGTGAATGCGGACGGTTCGTTGGATGCCACCTACGCGACGAATACCGGCGCGAACGATGTGGTGTACGACTGCAAATTGCAACCCGATGGCAAGATCCTGATCGCGGGGAACTTCACGCTGGTGAACGGTGTGGGCCGGAACCGGATCGCCCGCTTGAACACCGACGGAAGTGTGGACCCCACGTTCGCCCCACCTTCCGGGGCTACAGCGGCAGTGTACTCCATCGCCTTGCAACCCGACGGAAAGATCCTCATCGCCGGTGAGTTCGGCTATGTGAACGGATCGGTGCGCAACCGGGTCGCACGACTGAACGCCGATGGCAGTACGGATCTGACGTTCAACCCGGGATCAGGCGGGAACTACGAAGCGAACAGGGTGGCGTTGCAACCCGATGGCAAGGTGCTCCTGGGCGGATGGTTCACTCAGTTCAACGGTGCCGCGGCGGGGCACTTGGTGCGGCTCACGTCCACCGGAGCGGTGGACAACACGTTCGTGACAGGAACAGGACTGGATTCCTACATGTTCGACTTCGCGTTGCAGCCCGACGGGAAGATCATCGTGGGCGGGAACTTCACGGCGTACAATGGCACGTTGCGGTCACGCATCGCCCGGCTGAATGCGGATGGGACGCTTGACCAGTCGTACAATACGGGGTTCGACAACACTATCCGGCGCATGGCCTTTCAGGCGGATGGGAAGTTGTTGGTCGGCGGTGCCTTCACGCTCGTGAACGGGTACACGCGACAGTGTTGCGTCCGGTTGAACGCGGATGGTTCCGTGGATACGAGCTTCGATGCCGGTACAGTGGTCGGTGCGGTATTGTCCGTGGCCCCGTTGGCCGATGGTCGAATCCTGTTCGGTGGTACGTTCGGTACGTTCGGTGGGCAGGCCCACTCGGAATTGGTACGTGTGGATGCGAATGGTGCCGTGGATCCTGGATCGTCGGCGTATGCGGTCGGGAATGCCGTGTTCGCGTTGGTTGTTCAAACGGATGGCAAGCTGCTCGTGGGCAGCCAGTCCACGCGCTACGGTGACACGGGTCGCAATCGCATCACGCGCGTGGTGATGTATGCGGGCACCAGCGTGAAGCTGATGCTGCAAGGCCCGTACAACGGCACCACCATGAATGACGCGCTGCGCACTCTCCCCTCCTTCCCGCTCACCGCGCCCTTCACAGCGATGGGCTACAACGAGGGGGGGTACGTACCGGGTGCGACGATATCGGCGAGCGTGCTCTCCGTCACCGGGAACAACGCGATCGTGGATTGGGTATTGGTGGAGATACGACCGGTCGCGACACCGGGCACCGTGGCCAAAAGTGTCGCAGCGCTCTTGCAGCGGGATGGGGACATCGTAGCGCTCGATGGCATCACGCCGCTCACCTTCGGGGATCTTGCCGCTGGGAACTATTGTGTGGCGGTGAAACCGCGCAACCACTTGCCTGTGATGCAGGCGGTGGCTTCACCGATGGCCTATGGCCCCGCTGCTGCTTCAGTGAACTTCACGCTGAGCGGTACGGCGGTGTACGATGCGGATGCGCGCATCCTGTCCGGTGCCGTGATGCTTTGTGCTGCCGGTGATGTGACCTTCAATGAAGAGGTGAAGTACACCGGTTCCACCAACGATCGCGATCCGATCCTGGTGCGCGTAGGCAGCAGCACACCGAACGGTACGGTGAGCGGCTACTACGCCGAGGACGCGAACATGGACGGTACAGTGAAGTACACGGGAAGCGGTAACGATCGCGACCTGATCCTGACGACCGTGGGCAGTACGGTGCCTACCAGCACGCGCCATGCCCAACTGCCCTGAACACGGATACGCGACGAACATGAAAACCCTCCACAACCAACTCGTGAAAGCGCTTCTCACATCCACTGCCCTCGCCACATTGCTGCGAACCTCCGCACAGGCTCAGCACGACGTGGACATCTCCCTGCATGACAACGGCGATAACACGCTGGAAGTCCGCTTACGCCCGCCGGTCATGCTGGGTCCGGTGTTCAGCAGCGTGGTCTTCACCTTGCGCTGGGCGTCCGGAAGCGGGACCACCTTGGGCGATGCCGTCGCTGTGGCGGACGCGGGGATCAGCATCACCACCAGCGGAGATGAACAACAGGCTGATGCGTTCACCTACCAGGTGTTCTCGGGCTTCGGCTTTGAGCTGCTCAAGGACGACGGTCAGGTCTGGAAAGCGGATCCCGAGTATGCCATACTCACCATCCCGTACACGGGCAACGGTGCAGTCGAGTTGGCGAACGATCATTGGACGAGCGAGCACAACGCTGAATACTATGTCTCGTTCGGCGGAAAGGACAGGACGGGCACCATCTATGGGACCTGGAATACGGCCATCGCGGACGCGCCGGCGGCACCCTTGGTGAGCGTATGGCCCAACCCGACGGACGGGATCTGCAGCTACGCCATTATGCGCTCGTCAGCGGAACCGGTGGTGCTCGATCTCTGCAACGCGCTGGGCCAAGTGGTGCTCGTAGAACGCAACACGCCGAACGCGAACGTGGTCCGGGGCCAGCTGGATCTTGGGCCCTTGCCTGCCGGAGCGTACACCCTGGGCATCGTAGGGGATCCGGCGGGTGTGCGCTACAGCATCATCCGGCGGTGATCGTTGGGCCGGTCGGATGGATGCCGCTGGATAGATCGGGAACCGTTCGATAAACAGGACCGGAACAGCGGCACCCGAACGCCGTCTACTTGCACGGTTGAACAACCTGCCATGAACCAGCATAGCCGCATTCCTGCATGCAACTGGCGCCACACGATGACGAGTGGTCTTGGAGCAGCTTTGGTGCCCGCGTCGCTGGCCGTATCGTTCGTTGTCCTGTTCTGCGGACAGGTTTCGGGCCAAGGGGTGGGGATCAACAATCCGGCCCCCCATGCCAGCGCTTTGCTGGACCTCACCAGCACCAACAAGGGCCTGCTGATGCCTCGGATGACGACGGCGCAGCGCACGGCCATCGCTTCACCGGCCACCGGTCTGCTCGTGTTCGACACCACGTTGAACACGTTCTACTACTTCGACGGGACCATATGGGTGCCGCTGGCGTCAGCGACCGCCGGGTGGGGCATCACGGGCAACGCGGGGACCACGGTCGCCAGCAACTTCATCGGCACCACGGACAACGTGCCGTTCAGCTTCCGCGTGAACAACGCGCATGCTGGCCGCATCGACCAAGTGAATGAGAACCTCTCGTTCGGGAGCCGCGCCGGTGCTGCCATCCCGACGGGCGCGAACAATACGCTCCTCGGCGATTCCACGGGCCGCAGTGTAACGACGGGTTTCCGGAACACTTTCGTGGGAGCGGCAGCCGGAACAAGCGTTACCGGAGGGTTCGACAATACCATCGTCGGTGCGGATGCGGGTCGCCCGCTCACCATCGGAGGAAGCAATACGCTCGTGGGGTCGTATGCTGGCGTGGCGATGTCGTCCGGATTCTCCAATACGATGATCGGCTATGCCGCTGGCCGCAGCATCACTGCGGGCACCGGGAATGTCGGCCTGGGCATCTACGCGGGCGGTGGCAATATCTCCGGTGCGAGCAACATCGCGATCGGGACGTACAGTGGATACGCCGCTACCGGTGGCAGCTATAATGTGGCGATCGGTTATCAGTCCGGCTATTGGAACACCACGGCGAGCAACAACGTCTTCATCGGCACCAACGCGGGTTATGCGAACACGACGGGCGGCTCGAACGTCCACCTCGGGGCCAATGCTGGCCAATGGAACACGGTGGGTACGGACAACACGCTTCTGGGCACCAACGCTGGACCGCTGAACGCCGCTTCCAAGAACACCTTCGTAGGGTCCAGCGCAGGCGTAGTGAACACCACCGGCACGGAGAACAGTTTTCTCGGTACCGGGGCGGGGTTCACCAACCTCGACGGTTCGCAGAACACCTTCCTGGGGCGCAGCGCGGGCCGGTTGAACACCTCGGGATCCAGCAACACCTCCACTGGGTGGCTCTCCGGGTTCAACACCAGCACGGGGTCCAACAACGCGAACTACGGGGCGCTCTCGGGCTACAACACGACCACGGGCGTATGGAACACGATGGTGGGCGCCTATGCCGGTCATTCCAATACCACGGGATCGAACAACACCTACCTCGGTGATCATGCGCAAGGCGTGGCGACGATCACATACGCTGCGGCGCTCGGCTCCGGTGCGTTCGTCGGGGCGAGCAACAGCATGGCTTTGGGCGGCACGGGTGCGTTCGCGGTGAACGTCGGTATCGGTACGCCCACGCCCCAAGCCGAGCTCGAAGTGAACGGCTACACCATGCTCGGCAGCACTGCGCCGAAGGTCAAGATGCTGAAACTGACCGGTACCACGGCCGCCACGCAGGGCGCTGGTGTCTCCATCACGCACGGGCTCGTGCCTTCCAAGATCCTGTCGGTGGTGGTGCTGGTGGAATATGCGCTCGGCAACTTCATTCCAGCGAGCTACTCGAACGGGACGGGCTACGCGTTCAACTTCAACTACAACACGAACATCAACGTCATCAACCTGGCAGGCAACTCGGCGAACATCCTCAGCAAGCCGTTCAAGGTCCTTATCACCTACGAGGAATGAGGTACATGCTCGTTCCGGCGATCCTGCTGGCCCCTTGCATCTGCGCGGCACAACTGTTCACCGATGATGGTGTGGCCATCACCGTGCAGACCGGCGCACAACTCACGGTGAAGGGCGATGTGCTCGTGACTTCCGGCGCCACCTTCACCAATGCGGGTACTATCGACCTCACTGGCGACATCACGAACAACAGCGGCACCGGGCTCTTCACGGCGACGCCGGGCCTGGTGGTCATGAACGGTACCGCGCAATCCATCGTTGGAAGCTCCGTCAGCGCCTTCGATGGGCTAGACCTGCAATGCGCCTCGCTCACCCTGCAACAGGATGCCATTGTGGGAGGTACCTATCCATCGCCTGCCGGTGTGCTCGCGCTGAACGACGCCATCGTCCAATTGAATTCCAAGCGGCTTGTGGTGAACAACGGCACCGTCACCGCCATCACACGGACCACTGGACAACTGGTGAGCGAAACGGATCCGCTCACGGGCTACGGAGAGGTGGAATGGAACATCGGTACCGGAACGGGTGCCTACGTTGTTCCCTTCGGCACCGGCGCGGCCTATCTGCCCGTTAGCGCCAACATCACCACTTCGGGCACAGGGCCGGGCAGCCTCGTTTTCGCAACGTACCCGACCGATCCTTTCGCCTCGCCGAACAACCGTCCATTGCCTGCGGGACTTTCCGCGCTCACCAATATGGGCGGCGCGGAGAACGCGCCCAATGTGCTGGACCGTTTCTGGCCGATCACCGCATCCGGGTATACCACTGCTCCCTCGGCCGCGGCCACTTTCACGTATCGGGACAGTGAGTGGAATACTGGAACGAACACGATCATGGAGGCGGCGTTGCAGGCGCAGCGGTTCAATGGCAGCGTGTGGTCGTTCCCGCCATCGGGCACCGTGAACACCCTCGCCAACTCCGTGACCACTTCCGTTACGAACGCCTTCGACCAGGTCTGGGCGCTCGTGCAAAGTTCCACGCCTCTCCCGGTGGAGCTCCTCTATTTCGATGCGGCGCCGGATGGACGCGAGGTCCGCTGTTCCTGGGCCACCGCCACCGAACAGGAGAACGACTTCTTCACCGTGGAGCGCAGCGCGGATGGTGAGCTCTTCGAGGACATCGGCGAAGTGGATGGTGCTGGGACTTCGCAATCAACGCTGCACTACGCGTTCATGGACCACGCGCCTTTGCCCGGTCTTTCCTACTACCGTCTTCGGCAAACCGACTTCGATGGGAGCGATGTGCTCAGCGCTATCGTTCCGGTCTGGATGCAGGGTGGCGCGGCGGATGTTCCGCTCGTGCTTTGGCCCAACCCGGCCCATGAGGTGTTGAACATCGTCGGCACGACAGCGGGCGAGAGCCTCAGTGTATGGGACGGATCAGGTCGTTTGATGCTCGAAGCAGGCACGGCCCAACAAGACCTCACGGTGGTCGATGTCTCGCGCCTGCCGGAAGGCGTTTACCTATTGCGCGCCGGGACTTCCGGACACGAGCAGGTGGCGCGCTTCGTGAGAGCGGACCGGTGAAGCTCCACCGGACCTTGACGGTCCAGCAGTACGTTCGTGCGGCACATCAACCCCATGGACCATTTCCGGAAACTCGAGCGGATGTACCTCTCCGCGCCGATCAATGCGCAGGTGTACGAGGGCATCAGCATCGCCATCAGCAAGGAGCACGCGGAGCTCACGCTGCCCATCGTCGCGAAGTACCACCATGCCGCGAACGCCATGCACGGCTCGGTCTACTTCAAGATGCTCGATGATGCCGCCTTCTTCGCGGTGAACTCCATCGTGGAGGATGTGTTCGTCTACACCGTCTCGCTGAACGTGCAACTGCTGCGACCGGTCGCGAGCGGGCTCGTGCGTTCCGTGGGCGAACTGAAGTTCAAGTCCACGAACCTCTTCATCGCGGACTCGGAGCTCTTCGATGAGCGGAACAAGCTCGTGGGGCGCGCGACAGGAAACTTCATGCGCAGCAGGATCGCGTTGACGGAGGAGATCGGGTATCGGTGAAGGGGCTTTCGACCGGTCTGGATCACCACAGCCAGCGCACGGCGATCGCGATGACGGTGGCGATGAAGATGGCGCCGAAGCCGATGCCCACGTACTTGCGCAGG
>JAGODO010000419.1 GCA_017998165.1 Flavobacteriales bacterium
CCGTCCGGGCCGCCATCATCCACCTTCAGACGGCCGTTGATCTGGAAGCCGCCCTGCGCGAGAACGCCGGCGGCACTGGAAAAGACCAGTGCGCCGGCGATCGCGCAAGCCCGAAGAGTGGTCGGATGCACCATCGTTCACGCGAGCGAGGCGATCAGGCCTTTAGCGGCCATGGCGGCCACTACTCCCAGTACCAGGGCACCGGCCATGATCAGCGTTCGCGCTGCGACGGATCTGTTCTTGTTATCCATGTTTCGAACTATTGGCGCTTGGTTACGTAGCAGCCCCCCGAAAGTTCCAAAAACAGCATGCCTGCGCCGGGCTACGGCGACGAAACATGAAACACCTTCTCCTCCCCAGCCTGCTGCTCGCCGCCACGTTCGCCAATGCCCAGAACGTCGCCGATACCGAGCTTACCGCCGATGCGCTCGACGCGGCCGTGATCAATGACCTCAGCGCGCTGAACGCCCACTTCAACGGTGTAGTGAGCTTCCGCATCGACAAGCGCGACCGGTTGATCGCCGACTATATGTCCGGTGGCTCGGCCGTGCGCACCGATGTCGCCTACTTCGACTTCCTCGACGCTTCCACCTGCGCGTACAACGAGGAAGAGAAGACGCTGATGCTCCAATGCCAGGACCCGCGGTCGAAGTGCATCGACAAGGAGGTACACAAAACGAGGATCATCAGCCCTACCGGCCGCATGAACCTTCCGCTTCCCGCCAATGATCCCCGCGGTGAGAAGGCCCGCGAACTGCTCGTGAAATTCGTCACGCACAAACAGGACGCGCAGCTTTCACGCCTGGCGGAAACCAATACGCGCGGCGATCGTAGGAAGTGAGCATGTGGAACCGTTGCATGTCGCACACCAGACCCATAACGCTCGCCCTGTCGCTCATCGGGACCATGGTTTCGTTGGCGCAGGACCAGAACTACGCGGATTGCGTGGCGAAATCCCAGAGCAGTTGGGGCCGCCCCTGCGACAAGTGCGAGGCCTACACCGAATCCTACAAGCGGGACTATCGCGGGGTCTACCAGATCGAACTGAAGAACACCTGCGGCGATGCCGTGGAACTCAAGGTGGCCATGCAAGAGGGCAACGGGCGCTGGCGCACCTTCCCGGTGAAGGCACTGGCCCCCGGGGAGAACATGACCGCCTTCGCCTGCAACGGCACCGGCAAGTACCTCTATTGGGTGCGCCGATTGAACGATACCGAGATCCTATTACCCAGCGATCAGGAGATCCTGACGGAGTACCGCGATCGCCGATAAGGCTCAGTTGGGTGGGTTAGTGATAGGGGCTGTTCGCCGAGAGGCGGGCGGCCCTTGTCCATTAACGTCGGCCTGTTCACATCCATCGTGGTCGAGGACCCTATGCGGGGCCGTGACCCGGATAGCTTGGTCCTCCCCCAGCCATGGCAACCAAGCGACTGCACATCGACCGTACCGAAAGCTCTCCGGAGATCGACATGGACCTTGAGCACGGCATGATCGAGTTCACCGGCCGATCGCTCCCCGCCAATGGCGAACTGTTCTACGGCCGGGTGTATCGCTGGCTCGAAGAGTACCTCAAGCAGCCGCGTGCGGAGACGGTGGTGAACATGAAGATGGACTACCTCGACACGAGCAGCAGCAAGCACTTCTTCAACATCTTCGACAAGCTGAACGCTGTTTGTGAACGCGGGCAGAAGGTGCATGTGAACTGGCACTACGAGACCGGCGACGAGGAGATGGCCGAAGCCGGTAAGGACTTCCAGAGCTTCTTCACCCTCGACTTCGACTTCGTGGAGGTGGAGGAGCTGTTCTGACGGAACTGTTGTCGGTTGCCCGTTGTCGGTTGTCAGGCTGCCGAAGCAAGCACGTGCTCGACACTTCGTTGATGCGATGCACTTGTCGCGACAGGCGAGCAAGTTGACGAGGCCGAATTCAACCGACCGCTACCACAACGCAGGACAACCGACAACGGACAACACCCAGCACCACTGGGGCTCTTCCGTCACAACAGGTCGTTCGCCAGGTTCGCCAACGCGCTCCGCTCTCCTTTCTCCAGCGTGATATGCGCGAACAAGGGGTCTCCCTTGGCCTTGTCGATGAGGTAGCTCAGGCCGTTGCTCTCCGAATCCAAGTAGGGCGTGTCGATCTGATGGATGTCACCGGTGAACACGATCTTGGTGTTTTCCCCTGCCCTGCTGATCACGGTCTTCACTTCCAGCGGCGTCAGGTTCTGCGCCTCGTCCACGATGAAGAAAATGTTGCTCAGGCTGCGCCCACGGATGTAGGCAAGCGGCGCGATCGCGATCTTCTCATTCTCCAGCATCTCATCGATGCGCTTGGGCGTGCTGTCGTGCTTTTCGAACTGACCCTTGATCAGCTTCAGGTTGTCCCACAGCGGCTGCATGTAGGGGTCGAGCTTGCTCTGGATGTCGCCCGGCAGGTAGCCGATATCCTTGTTGCTCAGCGGCACAACCGGCCGGGTCACGTAGATCTGGCGATAGTCGCGCCGCAATTCCAATGCAC
>JAGODO010000420.1 GCA_017998165.1 Flavobacteriales bacterium
TCCCCGCCTTTCTCGTTCTGGTACGCGACCAGTTCGTTCAGCAGCTTGTCCGGCATGGCGTAGTTGCCGCTGACCATGGCCTCTTGCAGCGCCGGTACATAAGCCGCGAAGAATTTTTCGGCCACGGGACTGCTCGCCTCCTGGGGGTCGTGCCCGCTGATGTGCCGCGACGCCCACGCGTTGTTCGGATCCCCCGGGACCGGGATGATCTTGAACACCATGCCGCTGAACACCATGTTCAGGATGTTCACGCGCTCGTCCACCTTGATGAGGTCCTTCTCGTAGACGCCCCGGTCCGCGCCCGGCATCGCGTTGGCTGCCCGCATTTCTTCCGCCAGGACGTAGTCGCCGTTCTCGTCGAAGAAATCGCGGTAGGCCGCTTTCGGGCCCTGCTCACCGACGAGCTCGTGGATACGCTTGTGCTCGCCGAGCTTGATCAGCGGAACGGAGATCCATTCCTGCGTATTGGCGAACATGCCCAACAGCGCTTGATCCGCCGAAAGCCCATTGATAATCTCCCGGCGGTAGACCTTGCGCATCACCTCGCGCGACAGCGTGTGCATCGGCTTCATGCGGCCAGCATGGTCCTGCACCACTACCCGGCTGAAACGGGCCGCGTGCTCCGCGCTCACCATATGCGCGCTGTTGCTCTGATCGATGACCTTCTGCGCCGATGCAGCTCCGGGAATCGCGAAGAGTACGAGCGCGAGGATCGCGGTGATGTTCGTCCCGCGCATCCGGGCGATGCTCTGCGACAGGTTCTGGAAGCGGCTCTTCTTGCTGAACAGCGTGAGGACCATGCCGATCGTGAGCAGGGCGTAGCCGATGTACGAGACCCAAGTGCCCCAGAAGTCATGGTTCACACTGAGGTAGGTGCCCAGTTCGTCCTGGTCATAGGAGGATTGGAAGAAGCGGTAGCCATCGTGGTCCAGCACGTTGTTCATGAAGATCCGGTGATCGGCTTTCAGGCTCGACCGGTCATCGATGAGCTGTACTTCGCTGGCGAAGGAGGTGGGACTGTTGGTGCCCGGATAGCGTTCCATGATGAAATCGTAGAGCTTGAGCGAGAAGGGGAGGACCCGTTCCTTGGACCCATAGGACACTGCCAGGTCGAGGTTCTCGGAGCGCGCGATGGCCGGGCGGCCGGCTGCGCCTTTCTGCCCGTACACCAGGAGTTCTTGCGGTTGGCCGTTGATCTTCACCTCCATCCGCAAGGCGGTCATGCTCTCGTTCTTCACCTTGATGCCTTTGGAGCCGAGGCTCACGCTGGCGCTCTTGTTGAAGTCGCCGAAGACGAAGCTGTTCACGCCGTCGGTGTACAGGGAGCGCAGCTTCAAGGGATAGTACGCTTGTCGGGGCATCAGTGTGTCCACGGTCTGCGTGGCCATCACGCGCTGGATGAGTGTCCGGTCGTACTTGATGAACAATGAATCATTGTGGAAGGCGATGTTGACCGCCTCGGCGACCGGCTCGGCGCGGAAGTTGAAGAGCACGTTCTGGTAGCGTGCGGACTCCCCGGCACTCACGAAGTACTCCTCGCGGCCCATCATCCCACCGAAGACGATCTTGATGGTCGGCTTTCCGTCGACCGCATCTTCCATTGACTGCGCGGGGTTCGGGATGAACTCCTTCACCGCGACCTCCACGAGGTCCTTGCCGATCAGGTACGAGCTCTCCCAATCGTTGCTGCCCAGGCTGGCGAAAAGCACCGGCTCATCGAAGCGGTAACTATGTGTTCCTTGCTGCGCCTCGAAGCGCAAGTAGGTCTCTGCGGAGAGGAAGCTGTTCGACTGGTCCTCCTCGCGGATGTGCATGATGCCTTCGAAGCCCGTGTAGCGAGTGACGGCCGAGCCGATGAGGATCACGATCATGGCCAAGTGGAAGGTGAGCAGGGACCACTTCTTCTGCCGCACCATCTTGAAGCGGACCATGTTCACCGCGATGGTGATGCAGAACAGCGTGAGCAGCAGCGAGAACCACCACGAGCGGTAGATGACGCGCTGTGCGGCGCTCGTGCCGAAGTCGTTCTCGACGAAGGTGCCGATCGCGATCGATGCCGCGAACAGCAGGATGTACAGCCCGGCCGCCCGGGTGTTGAAGAAGGGCGCGAGCAAGCGGGCAAGTAGGGAAGGCACGGAACGCCAGCCGAGTGCCTTGGCCGATGGAGAGCGTTCTTCCGACTGCGCTCCGGTGTCGTTGGTCATGTTCGGTATTGAGGGGTGCATCGGCCCGGGTCGCAGCGAAACGGCTGGCTCGGGTGCTTTGTCATGCAAGCGTAAGGCGCGGTCCGCCTCCACGGAAGGATAGTTCTCCGGAATGGGGCGTTGGTGTGATGGAGTCGGACAATCGGTCGACCAGACCGATGGGAGCATGCGCGAGACCGGAAAGGAGGCGGATCACCACGACCTCCCCAAGGTGGTCGGGGTCAATGCCCAACCTCCAATGGGAAGGTGCGCACGTGCTGATCGATGCTGGTGTCGTCCAGCTCGCGCTTCATGAGCACCACATCGC